>JAUWWJ010000021.1 GCA_030616935.1 Planctomycetaceae bacterium | reverse complement strand
GCCGTACAACCGCCTCGGCAACACTACCCATCAGAATTCGACTGAGTCCTGTCCGGCCATGTGTGCCAAGTACAATGAGTTCTGCTCTTTCTTCCTCGGCGATGCGAACAATCTCTGTTGATGGATCTCCCATAACAAGGCGATGCTCAAAAGTGAGTTGAGGGTCAGATGGGCATACGTCATGGAGCATTTCGAGTATTCGTTCAGAACTTGGCTCAGGAAGCCCGTAGTAGAGTTCGCCACCACCGTAGGCTAATGGAGGTTCTTCGATGTGGAGAATGATGAGGTCCGCAGAAGACTGTTTGGCGAGATTTTCGGCGTGCACAAGTGCTGCGTCGCTAGCAGTTGAAAAGTCTGTTGGAAAAAGAATTTTTTTCACACTCACGACTCACCTCAGTGGTTTGTGAATACGTTTGCTTACCGAACCCCTAAGGTATGATATTCGTTGCCGTACTACAAAAGGAAGCCATTCGTCTGTTCGTTTTTAACTAGACAAACTCTTGGTGCTCCCAAAGTTGAGTGACAAGGTTGTTTTTTGCGACAGATTGATGTCTTGGGGTTGTGGAGTTATCCAAGACGCATGCCGGGCAACGCCCCACTATCTGGGGAAAGAAGGTAGACACCATCGGCTCCAGCTCCACTTGCAGCAACGATCATGCCCTCGCTGAGACCGAACTTCATCTGTCGGGGAGCAAGATTGGCAACAATGACAACAAGTCGTCCATGAAGATCTTCAGGCCGATGAAATTTTTTGATGCCAGCAAAAATTGTACGACGGTCGTCACCACCGAGTGACACTGTAAGCTTTATGAGTTTACGAGCTTCTGGGACTTCTTCGGCATCAACAACTCGTGCGACCCGCAAGTCGACTTTAGAAAAATCATCGATAGTACAGGTTTCTGCGAGAGCTTCTGACTCAAGTGGCTCCGTTGAATCTTGAGCAAGAGCACCTGGTTCTGGTTTGATATTTGATGTTTCGGACACTGTAGATCCTTGTGGAGTAGATGATGAGGTATTCGACGCAGCAAGAAGTGCATCAATTTGTGAGGATTCAATACGTTTCATTAATGGCTGGAAGGTAGCAACTGGTAAATCTTCTAGAGGAGTTTGTGACTGCTGCCAATCTGTAATGGGAGAGCCAACAAGTTGAGCAACACTATCCGCTAATTTTGGAAGAACAGGGGTCAGATAAACTACTAATTGACGGAATAGATTGAGTGAGACACTGGCAACATCCTGTAGTTTTTGCTGTTCTTGAGGGCCTTGTTTGGACAGTTTCCAAGGTTGTTCATTGTCGACATACTGGTTTGCTCTGTCTGCTGCCTGCATGATGATGCGCATAGCTCGTGCGAAGTCACACGACTCATAGGCGGCAGCGATTGCTTCACCATCTTCAGCAGCTTTTGCAAAAAGACCGCCATCATCGGGATATGTAGAAGAGAGTCCCGTTTGTTTCAGCCAACGGGCTGTGCGGCTTGCAAGGTTCACAAGTTTTCCAATTAAGTCGGTGTTTACCTTCGTAGTAAACTCTTCAAGATTGAGATCAATGTCATCAATGCCACCAGAAAGCTTTGTTGCGTAGAAGTACCTCAGAGCTGCTGGATTGAGGTGTTCAAGATATGTACGAGCCAAGAGGAAAGTGCCACGACTTTTTGACATTTTCTGACCATTCACAGTCAGAAAACCATGGATGCGAACCTTTGTCGGTAGGTTCATACCTGCAATTTTGAGCATTGCTGGCCAGAACAGAGTGTGAAAATAGGTGATATCTTTTCCAATGAAGTGGTGGATCTCCGCATTTGGCTGGTTGGTATCACCTGAGCACCACCAGTCCGTAAATGAACCACCGTTTTTTTTCGCCCATTGTTCGGTAGTTGCAATATAGCCAATGGGTGCATCGAACCAGACATACCAATAATGGCCAGGTGCATCTGGAATTTCAAAACCAAAGTAGGGAGACGGACGTGAAATGTCCCAGTCGCGCAGGGGCTCGTTGAGAAAATGCCCCGCAAGATAATTCGAGATTTTTGGGTCAATGGACCCAGATTCCTGTGTCCATTTGGTAAGGAAAGGACGAAGGCTTTCCAGAGTGACAAAGAGGTGTTCCGCTTTTCGTATCTCAGGTGTCGTGCCAGAAAGAGTACTGATGGGGTTAATCAGTTCGGCGGGAGAGTATGTTGCGCCGCAAATTTCACATGAATCACCATATTGATCAGCTGCCTGGCACCGTGGACAACCACCTTGAACAAATCTATCAGCAAGAAATATTCCTGCTTTGAGATCAAAGAGCTGACTCACCTCTCGCTGGGCAATCAAATCTTGCTTGCGAAGAGATTGCCAAATGTGGTTACACAACGAATGGTTTTCTGCACTGTCGGTCGATCCATAATGATCAAAGGCAATGTCGAAGCCTTCAAAGTCAGCTACATGGGCATCCCGCATGGAAGCGATGAGATCTTGTTCGGTACGGCCTTCGTTCTGCGCTCTGATCATGATGGCGGTACCATGCGTGTCGTCAGCACACAGGTAAATTGCTTGATTTCCGCGCAGTCGTTGGAATCGTGCGAAAATATCTGTTTGGATATATTCGACTAAGTGTCCAAGATGGATATGGCCGTTGGCATATGGGAGAGCCGAAGTAATCAGGATTCGGCGAGTTTTGGGCATGATGCCTTATGAGCAAAAGAGCACAGGATGTTGGTAATGCGATATCGTGCCGCTTCGTGAGCTGCGTTGGTCGAATCCGCAAAATGATAGTCTAAAACGAATACAGAATTCAAGAAAAGCCATTGTGCGAAGTACTTGAGTAGTTGGGCAGATTAGCGTGTGTATCAGGCTGTAGTAACCCCGATTTCCGTACCCTACCCGAATTGCCTCACGTTCCGGCTTTAGGCTGGTATGAGAAAAATGCTCTTGTCCGCGGCCCCGTATCACCGCCACTATCCCGCCGTCTGGTTTTTGGTGAGTTGGTTTGTTTTTCCAGTGACAAGGATGTTACTGGCGGACTAAGTGCTCACCTGACAATACGAGTGCACGTACTGACCCCAAAAAGGTTAGTTCTCATGGAGTCACGGATGTCCCGAGTTTTTTGTTTTGTACGGTTGTTTGTTGTTTTCAGTCTTGTCTGGCTGTCACCCAGAATTGGGCGCTGCCAAACGACTGCTCCGGCAACAGCTGCAACAACCGGTGATGTCGTCTTTCTCGATTTCTCAGCGGACTGGTGTGGCCCCTGTAAGCAGATGGCACCGCTCATTGGAGAAATCGGTGCAGCTGGTTGGCTTGTCCGTCACGTTGATGTCGACCAAGAACACGATATCGTCAAGCGGTTCCAGGTGACGGGAGTTCCTTGCTATATCTTGCTGGTAAAGGGCCATGAAGTTGGCCGAATCGATGGGGCTACCACTCGCAGTGAGCTCGAAAAACTCCTTGCAAAAAGTCGGCAGCCGTTGGGTTTGCCAAAACTTGCTGTTCCGAGTGATTCACCAACTGTCAATCAAATCCCTGGGGTTCCAGTCCCAGTCAGCAAATCCGCTACCCATCTCGCAACAGAGCCTGCAGCGGCACCCACAGTTCATCCACCAGCAAAACTGTCTGGTGGGGTAAGCCAACCGGTTGTTGGCTTGGCTTCTGAACGATCACTCCGAGAGCCACAAGGAGCAAACCAGCAACAGGCTCTGCCACCACCACCTACATTAGCTGTTGAGACGAAATCCGCACTTCAGCACAACCTGATTCAGGCTACCGCGAGATTACGAGTACAGGATCCGAATGGAGCTTCGTGGGGAACCGGAACCGTCATCGATTGCCGACAAGGAGAAGCACTGATACTTACCTGTGGCCATATTTTTCGTGATTCTGTTGGAGAAGGTTCGATTGAGGTCGATTTGTTTGGTGATCCCTCTGCTGATCGTTTAGCGGGACAGATGGTGTCCTATGATCTGGATCGTGATCTTGCGCTTGTGAGTGTTTTTACAGAGGCAATTCTGGAGCCTGTCAAAATCGGGTCTGTTGGTCGTCCGCGTGACGTTGGTGAAGGCGTTGTCACGATTGGTTGCGACGGAGGCCGTGAGCCTACGATGCATGTGAGCCGGGTTGCTTCAGTCGATAAGTATCTCGGCCCGGCAAATGTTCAGGTTGCTGGACAGCCAGTACAAGGTCGTAGTGGTGGTGGCTTATTTGCACTTGATGGAACGCTCTTAGGTGTCTGTAACGCGGCTGACCCAGAGGACAATGAAGGGCTTTTTGCTGCACTCCCATCAATTCATGAGCATCTTGACGAGGCTGGACTCGCGTTTGTTTACAGACATGTCTACCCCGGCACGGAAAATGAGCTTGTAGGAAACGCCGACAAATCAACGGTGCCTCATTTGCCAGATGCAATGCCGGCTTTTTCTTTTGATCGTCGCGATAGGGCAGATGCTGTTCCAACAGCGTCAAGTGGTCCACGGTTCCCCGCCGAAGGTGGTGATCCGTTGAGCGTGGATCAAAATGAAAGACAATTCTCAACTCCACCGTTGCCACAGTCCGTGGGAGATGGCAAGCAGATGCAGAGTCTTTCTGCGGGTGAGCAAGCTCTACTCGATCACGTGCGGGAACATGGAGGAGACGCTGAGGTGATATGCATTGTTCGTCCTCGTGGAGCAAGTCAAGCCGACAGTGAGGTGTTCATGCTTCAGAATGCCAGTCCTCATTTTGTTGACCGTCTATCCGAGGTGTATGAACAGGAAAATGTTGCAACCGATTGATTTCCTTGTAGATATGAAAAATCTATGCTTCAGATCCTGATTCGCCATGGCGAAAGTTTGTCGAACCGCGAAGGAAGAGTTCAAGGACAAGCAAATGTAAAACTTTCCGATACAGGCCGTCAGCAGGCAGCCGCCGTCGCTGCATGGTGCAAGAGTCAATCGTTCCGAAATCAATCCTGCGAACTCTGGAGTAGTCCGCTTTGCCGTGCTCAGGAGACGGCCGAAGTGATCGGAACGGCAATAGGCCTTCCTGTCCAGTTGGAAGATAAACTTGTTGAGCTGAATGCCGGAGTATTCCAAGGTCACCTATGGGATGATCTGGCGGATCGGTTTCCTGAGGCTGTTGCTCGATGGCGTTCAGGTGATGTTGATTTTCAGATACCGGGTGGAGAATCAAGGCGGCAACTTGCGGAACGAGGACGTCACGCTCTGGAACTTCTTTCAGTTCGGCCTGTTCGAAGCATGATCATTGTTGCTCATGGGGGGGTTTTAACGGCAGCACTTGGTCTTCTTGTAGGACGTGAGCATTCTTTGCTCGCAGAAGTTGCCGAAAGGCCTTTTACACGATTGCCGGCACTTGGCAATTGCTCGGTATCCCAGCTGAAATGGCCTGGCCCGGAATTGCTTTCTTTTAATGAAACGGATCATCTCGATTGATCCTAGAGGCTCGTTTTCTTGGTGGATAAATCGAGCAAGAAGATGAGATAAGTGTCGATGATTCTTGTCTCAAAGTGTGTTTCAAACAGAGCGGGTGAAAAAAAATATGTCACATTGTTTTTTGACGCAATGATCTGGGCGGGCGTACAACGTTAGAGAGGCACAATCCTAGATAGTGACTGCGTGGTGCCTGCCACATAAAATTAATTTTGCCTAGTGTTTAAAAAAGATAACACGTACTGATATTGGAAGAACATTCATGAAAAGGGGATCGAGAACATCTACGAGATCTTCTATCTGGGGATTCTCAATGCCTGTCACCAAAGATTGTGTTCTCCTCAACACCACACTGTTTTTTTTGGCATTCCTGACAGGATCAGCTTTGGAAGCGAATGAGTCCGTTGCGTTTTCAGGAACGCGAGCGATGGAGTACTTGGAAACAATTTGTGAACTGGGGCCTCGCCCGAGTGGTTCCAAAGGAATGGAGAAACAACGAGACCTTCTTATTCGCCATTTTCAAAAAGCAGGAGCAAAAGTCTTTCGTCAGGCTTTTCGAAGCCGAGATGGTCGGACTGGCGAGTGGGTACGCATGGAGAATCTTATCGTTTCATGGCACCCAGATAGAAATGACCGGGTGCTTCTAGGGGTTCACTACGATACCCGGCCATACCCAGATCGAGATCGTCGTGACCCTCAAGGAGTTTTTATTGGTGCGAATGATGGTGCAAGCGGCGTTGCAGTTTTAATGGAACTTGCTGATTCGATGTCAGAAATAAAGGGATCAGTTGGTGTCGATTTTGTGTTCTTCGATGCCGAAGAATACGTTTTTGAAGAGGGACGGGATCCCTACTGTCTCGGGTCGCTGTTTTTTGCGAGACAGTACGCCAACTCGAGAAAGGCTGGAGCGTTATCGTATGCCTATCGCTGTGGGGTTATCTTAGACATGGTGGGGGATCGCAATCTTACAATTTGGCAGGAACAGCAGAGTGTTGATTGGCCCGATACGCGCCCCGTTGTGGAATCCATTTGGGCGACAGCAAAACAACTGAAGATACGAGAATTTGTGCCACGCCCGAAGTATGTCGTCAATGATGATCATGTGCCACTTCGAATGACCGGTGGCATTCCGACGTGTGATATTATTGATTTTGATTACCCGCACTGGCATACAACGCAAGATATTCCAGCAAACTGCTCTGCACATTCTTTAGGGTTGGTGGGGCAGGTCATGCTTTCGTGGCTTCAAAAGAACTAGTGATTGGTGAGAATTCAGAATCTATGAAGTCGCATAATCCAGTCACACCTGTTCCCATTGTTGTGCCAGATCTTGGGCTGGGTAAAACCCCGGTTGTTCTTTCCTTGTGGCTTGTTTCACAAGGGAGTAATGTTCTTGAGGGCGATCGTGTTGTTGAATTGGCCACAAATCCAGCCACGGTTGATTTGCTTGCTCCTGTCGCCGGTGAGTGTGTCCACCAATTTGTGGACGAAGATGCCGTCGTATTTCCTGGTATGGTAATCGCAGAAATTCTTCCCGAGGATGTGCAAAAATGACCCAGTCATTCATTCGAAGACTGGTTCACGGCAGGTCTTTGAAAGAAGAGACGGTTGCAGCATTTGGTGGTGCAGGAACAATGTTTCTCATTCAACCACCATGTGACTTGTGGTTTCTTGCATGGCTTGCACCGCTGCCATGGCTCTGGCTGATCATGAGAAAGACAAGCCATTTGCCACCAAGATTTTGGCAGATGATTTGGTGTGCCGGTTTTGTTCATTGGCTTGCAACGATCCACTGGCTTCGACTTCCTCACCCAGCAACTTCGTTGGGCTGGGTTTGTTTGTCGGCCTACCTGGCGGTTTATCTGCCTGTCTTCGTTTGGTCCGCTCGACTCCTGATGAGGCGGTGGGGGTGGCCACTGCTAGCCGCAGCACCAATATCGTGGGTGGCCTGTGAGCAGTTGCGTGGTGCGCTTTTTGGTGGCTTTACATTTGCAATGCTCGGCCATTCACAATGGCGATGGACCGCCCTACTACAAATTGCAGACATTGCAGGCGCCATTGGTCTCAGTGGAATTGTGATGCTTGTGGCAGCAGTACTTTTTCAGCTGTTACGGTCTTGGCGTACAAAAGAAACAGTCAGGGAAGTGTTGCTGACTGTCAGCATTCTTGGTGCATGTATTTTTTACGGTCATTGGCGGCTCACGACGATCCCCAAGCCTCGTGTGGCTCCTCTTCAAGCATTGCTTGTCCAAGGTTCAATAGATACTGAACTCAAACACGATCCAAATGCTTTTCAGGAGGTAACTCAGCAGTATGACGAACTGACTCGTAGCGGTCTCTTGGAAAGTTCCTCCTTGCCTGACCTGATTCTCTGGCCCGAAACAATGTGGCGTATTGGTCTTCTTGAAATTGATCCAAATGAACAATTACCGGCAAGTGTTGTGACAGCAATTCTCAGTGAAAGTGAGCTGGCAAACGATATTGATTACGATGATATTTCGTTGCAGGCCCTCTGCCGTCAGCGGCTCGAAGAGGAACGTCTCGAGCCACTTGCAACCTATGCAAAGTCATACGGTACAAATTGGCTCGTTGGAGTTGATAAGCAGGTTGTGACAACGAATGCCGCCACAGGCACTCAATATTTCAACTGCGCTGTTCTCCTCGATGCTGGTGGTCGAGTCCGGGACACATATGCCAAAATGAAACCGGTTCTTTTTGGCGAATATGTTCCCTTTGCGGAGACATTTCCTTGGCTTTATGGCCTAACACCACTTCCTGTTGGTCTAACGGCTGGCCGACAGCCACTCGTAACGTCTGTAGCTGGTAGACGGCTGACGTGTACGATCTGCTATGAAACAGCTCTTCCAGCGACAATTCGTTCGCTCGTTCGATACTGTCGCCAAATGAATGGTGGTCCTGACCTCATCGCAAATCTGACAAATGATGGCTGGTTTTGGGGCTCCAGTGAACTCGACATGCATCTCACAGCAGCTATTTTTCGCTCGGTTGAGGTTCGAACGCCAATTGTCATTGCAGCAAATACTGGTTTTTCGGCATCTATTGATGGCTGTGGGCGTTTGCTCGCGTGTGGTCCACGTCGAAAAACAGCTACATTACGCGTTGAAGTCGTTCCAGACGGCCGCTGGACACTGTGGCTTCTCTGGGGCAGTTTTCTGCCTGGGATATGTGTAGCGATTACGGTGACAGTGACGTTGGAACACTGGGTGAGAAGAGGTACCCTATCGTAAGAAGTTGGAGGAATACCGGCTTTTGGGACGAATCAGACGATAGAAGCGTAAAATTTGGATGACTGGGTTGCTCTGGAGAACGTGACGGAGTTGCCGAGTCGTTATTTAAATTCCTTATTCGACAGTATGGATTGGGCATGGATACTCTCGGCAAGATATTTGTATTTGCTGTGATGGTCATGAGCGTTGTGTTCATGAGCTTTGCGATCGCCATTTTTTCATCGCACACGAATTGGCAAAAAGAATCAGAGCGTCTTCAGACGGAACTTGAGCAGGCCACGGCAGAGCGAGCGGCGAAAGAGTCAGAACTAACAACACTCATCGATCAAAATGCTGCTTCAGAAAAAGATCAAGAGCAGGTCGTAAAGAAATTAGAAACCGCGCTTCAGCAAAAAGATGCAGAACTCGCGGGTCTTAAGAAAAAACGTGAAGCGGAATTAAGTGATCTTGATAAAGATATCGCTGAGCTTTCTGAGGCGAAAGATGAGCGAGACGCGGCAGATGCACTCGTTGGCAAGTTGCGAGAAGAAATTCATGGCCTTCAGGGCAAGCTTAAAAAATCAGTAAATGATGGTGCTAGTCTCGCTGCTGAATTGCATCAATCGGAATCTGAGTTGGCAATGACCACCGAACGGAAAAAACAGCTTGAGGAGCAAGTAGCAAATGCAAGGGTGGTCTTGCAACAGAACGGACTTTCGTTGAAGCGGCCCGAAATGGTGATACCAGTTGTTGGTGGAGTCGTTACTGCTGTTGCAAATGATCTTGCTGAAGTCTCGATTGGAAGTGATGATGGGCTTCAAGCTGGGCATGAATTAGAGGTTTTTCGTGCCGATGAATATCTTGGTCGCCTTCGTGTAGTCAGCGTAAAGCCTGACCGCGCCGTTGTTCGTGTACTCAAAGACTTTGCACGTGGAATTGTTCAACGAGGAGATCGCGTAGCCACACGGCTCAAGCTTGATAGCTAAGATAAGTGCTGGAACTGCTCGGGAGGAGTTACGATGGTAGAAAGTAGTGAGCCAACATATCCAAAGCGACACAACGCTTATACCGGGATGATGATGCTGTCTTTCATTGCGATCTCAATCGGCTGCCTTATCCTTGCCTTGGAATTATGGACTCGTGGGCTTCCTCTTAAGCCCTAAATAACAAGTTTCTTATTTGCCAAAAAAATTAAACGGCTTGTCTTTTTCTTCTTGCATCGGCTTTTCGATGCTTGTTTTCTCAGGTTCCTGAGCAGGAAGTATCGTTTTAGGTGTCTCGGACAAGGCCTCCTTTTCTACATTCGATACATTTGTTTTCGTGTCCAAAGAGGGTGCTGAAGGTTGAGCAGCAAAGTTTTCATTCGCTACAACTCGTGGTCGAAGTGAAGCGAGTAGACCACGAGGCGAGGCAAGGATAAGATGCTCAGAGGACCTGTTGGTTACAGGAATAGTGAAGGGGCCCGGGCAAAGCCATGCGTCCTCTATCCCATCTTTCAGGCGAATCGCAGTGATTCTATTTTGCGTGTCGTAACACCATAGATGACTTCCGATACATGCGAGAAAATCGGCCTGCAAGGGCGTTTTCCACAGTCGTTCTCCAGTACTGGACTGGTGGGCAGCAATGCCTTCTTCACCGAGGGAAACAAGGAGTATTTCGTCGTGAACCATGAGCTGCGGCCGCTTCTGATTTGGATGAAGACTTGTTTCGAGCAGGAATCGCCATGTGAGTCGAAGGCCTCCAGAGGCATCTTCGAAACGTGCTAATTCTCCTTTCTCTGTTGCAGCAAAAACAACGGTGCCGTGAACTGCGACAGGCCCATTTGGATTATCTCGAAGGAAGAATTCATGTCGTTCCCAACCTTCTTCTGCAGGCTCTATTGCCGTAAGGCGTCCATTTTCCGTGCACCAAACGACACCATCTCCAAATTGTAGAGGTTGCTGTTCGATGAGACCGTGTGATTTCATGCGAACAGGATCGAGGCCTGCTTGGCTTGAAGAGTTTTTTTTCGAATCGCCACCTCCTTCTTTGTCTGAACTGTTTGGGTTGCGATAAGGATTCACAGGAAGGCGATACATAGTTTTGTCCCAAAGCGGAACATAGACCCAGTCACCAACTGGAAAGCTTCCCGAAGAAGAAGGGGAAGGTAGTCTTCGCTTCCAGAAAATGGAGCCAGTGCGGCTATCAATTCCAAAGGTATTCATGTCTCGGTTAATCGTGACAAGATCACGATCTATTCCCGCAGCTTGGAGGCTATCTTTTGGTAGGCCAAGAGGGGTTGACCAAAGTAGAATTCCCGGAGGTGGTTTACCTGCTTCAGTCGCTTCACCACTACCCGCACGAACCGCGTGGACAAGACCATCCTCTGACTGAGCAACAACCATCCAGCGTCCCACATCGATCTGGTTCAGTCGATATCGATCAGAGTCGAATGGAAGTTGAATAATCCATTCACGAGTG
>JAUWWJ010000279.1 GCA_030616935.1 Planctomycetaceae bacterium | reverse complement strand
GTCCACCCAGTACCTCGGCGAAATTTTCGTTTCCACCTTGCGAGGGTATATATGGACGATGAATACCTTATTCCTATTCGCTACGAAGCCTACGACTGGCCTAAGGAGCAGGGTGGCCAGCCAATTCTCATGGAAGAATACACCTATATGAATGTCAAAGTGAACAATGGATTCACGGATGCCGACTTTGATCCCACCAACTCGGCGTACAAATTCAACTCAGGCGGCTAAGGGGCAGAAGATTAGGGATCGAATCCTTCCCCCTTACCTGAATCAAAGTGTGTAATAGTTGATGATTCATGCATGCTGTCAATGACTCGTGTTGATGACGAGATACTTACGCTGTACTTTGCTCCATACTGCGCAGTCGGCTGATCTGCAGCCGGTGAGTACGTCTCGATACCTGCATACAATTGAAGCATTCGCCCAAGTCCTGCCCCTAAACTAAAAAACAAAAGCATAAACCCGGGCCAAGCTGGCTCCCGATAGATGATCCAGCCAACGGCGAAAACGCCCGCGATAGCTGGCCACCAACGATGAGCGAGTGCGAGCATCACATCAGCGTTTTTTGTAACCCCCCAACAGCCCAACGCTCCAAGGACTAAAACTAGCAGCGTTACAACGGCACGTTCAGTCCTTGCAAAGGGTGGGTTTGCAAATCGAATTGTTACCGCTCCACGAGCTGTTTGTGGCTGAACAATCAGCTTTTCCCAGCGACTTTTCGCGAGAAATGCCGAGTTGAATTGTCGTGCGATTGCACTGATGCCTGGCATACTTGTCGCACTGCTAACCCAAGCTTCGAGTGGTGGAACACCGTATTGCTTTCGTCGGCTCAAACGGAAATCATGCAATCGTGTTCCCACCCCCTCGGGTAGTGCAGGCGAAATTGTCGTAATAAGGTCATTAATTTCTGTTTGTACATTCATTCTTATCTCACGCGATTCATCTTCATTGAGCACGGTTCCTGGCCCAGCAAAACGTATCGACCGGCTCACCGGATGATTGATTGTCCATAAAACATGCTCAACAGGCATACCGACGACGCTGGGCAAAGCCAGAGACACCGGCTCGCCTAACATCGTCGTGGCCTCGAATGCTCCAACAAATACAAAAACCAGTTCATGGGGCCAGGCACCCGCCTGAATGGGAACAGTCCATACTTCCGACAGGTTGTCACGACGAGGTGTTTTCGGTTTCACCTGCTGTCCGTCCAGCAACATTTCATAGACTTGGAATCCTGCGGGCACTCGAAACTGCACCTCGGCTGCCTTTACTGGTAAGTCGATACAATAAACTCCTGAGATTCGACCACGCTCATCGACCATAAATTCAATGTCAATGAGAGGTACCGAGAGGGGAGAATCTACTATGACGCTCGAATCAGCTTCTGCACTGGGAGATACCAAGCTGGGGCGTTCAACCTGTTTGCGTCCCGGCTGCACTTCACTCTGATATGACCAGACCGTACCGTTTGATGGCAATTCAACACGCCACACATTACTCTGACTATCCTCAGTGACTCGCATCCCTGGCAGGCCACGGCCAGCAAGCTCACTTTCTTGCGACGCACCTGATCCTGTAACGTGCTGATCAGCAAGGATCATGATATTGGCTCGCTGAGCAGTACCTCGCCAAATCACTGAGTAGGGGAAGTCAGAAGTAGAAGCCGACTTCACCAGTGGTAAAACCCCCTTTTTCGGCAAACGTTCATTGCTACTTGCCTGAACTCGTAAAAGAAAAATGCCAGAACGAGGCTGCTGGAGAAGTAATCCATAAACATTTTGCTCTTCTCTGTGCACGGAAATATCAAGAGATTGTTGATTCTGAAGACCGGTTCGCGAATTTTCTTTTTCAAATACCTGACAGGCCTCAAGGCGATAGCCCTTGGGAATACGAATGTGATCCTCCAACCAGGCTGTTTCACCCGAATCAATCGTCGCTTCAAAAACTAGGTGGTTCTTATCTGCACCTTCTACAATTTCTATCTGTTGCGTCCCTCGTAAAGGACTTTGCTCACGATTCACCTCTACGTATGCCACCTGCCTCTGTAAGACAAAAGGCAGGCGAGTTGTGTCCAATCCATCTTCAGAAAAGTTATCGGAAATACGTTCAGGAAATAATTCGTTACCGCTTTGAACGAACTCCACAAACCATTGCAAACTCCCATCTCCCACATCATTCACCTGTGGAGGAGCAACTGCCTGAGGAAACTGAACATCGAATGAAATGCCAGGGGAATCAGAAAGTATCGACTCACGTATATCGCGTTGAACTCCGCGAATCCACGCATAGGGCAACTCATATTTGCCAACAGAATTTATTAATGGCATCCGAAACGACAGCTGAAACGTCATCTTTTCTGCACCGGGTGAGCTACGATCAACCCTATAAATACCTTGCCCTATTGAGTGCACCTCAAAGTCACCACTTACGTGAGGTGCATTTTTATTGCTTTGGCCTTGATTGAGAACAAGGCGGGGGTCTGCCTGAATCCAGAATGACGGCAGTATTGCCCCCCCTCCATCAATCATAAATTCAGCGGACAAAACAAGGTCGTCCGACGTCCATGAAATCTGATTTCTACTTTCTGATTCACGAATGGTTGTTGTTAACGCCTTGTTGGAATCCAAGGAATGGATAACGCGAAGACGTTCGGCAGGAGGAACCCTGAACATCTGTTGACGAGAATCAGGAGAAGTCACCTCTTGCGCTGGATAAAAAACACCCTGACCAGTAGACCATTCGCACTGAATACCTCTACGCCCATTTTGGGGACTAGTCAGGCCGTCGGCCGGCATCATCGCAACCACAGTTTGCGGAGACGTCGGGATACACATCTCACAGATTTCAACACCTCCCCTGCGGGTTCTTACAGGTTCCACTGGAATAACAAGGCTGTGCCTTCCTCCGGCTGGAAGAGCTAGGCGTGCCTGTTTCCGATCCCTAGACAACGTCGCACGTAACGACCCACCGTCGAGGAGAAAAGGTTCGTCAGCAAAATGGCCTCCCACAGGCGACTGATCAAGCAGAAACACTTCAGCAGAATCGGTTTCAACTGAGAGGTTCAGATGCCAAATTTTAATATCGTTTTGAGTGGCTAAGCCACGAGTTGATGGCAACTCAATTCGTGAGTTTAAAATGCGCACTCCAGAAGACCGAGCTGCACTCGTTTCTACTAACACTCTGTAAAGTGACTCTGGAACCAGTGCCGTTGTTTCTCCATCAACGGGGGTAAAAAATACTTGCAAAGGAACCTCGTCCCCATAGGAACAAACTCCTGTAGACATCAATACCAGGACCACAAAAGAAATCTGTTTCTTTGCGCGACCATATATCCAGACACGAAAACCGGCAGCAGCAAGAATTCCCCACAGGCTTGCACGAGCTATCAAATTAAACGGCTGAGGCAACCACAACGCAGCTACCGAGGCAACCACAACGCCGGCAACTAGCAACCATGTACTTTTCCAGAAAACAGATAATGACAACGATGTTGCAACAGCAGCGACACACAGAACTGTCATGGCCAATAACCAGCGGTTAACCAGAAGAAATGATCTTGGCTGATATCGTCCACTTGTTGGAACAAACCATCGTGAATCAAATGCCGATGAAGTCACCTTCCGGTTTGTGTTCGCGAACCATGACTCTCGTTGTGAGAGTCCCGAAATTCTTTCAATCCAGTCCGTCTTCTGTTG
>JAUWWJ010000157.1 GCA_030616935.1 Planctomycetaceae bacterium | reverse complement strand
GGGATGGGCCAATGGAATGGCTGGCCCGCATGTAGTCTTGGCGTGTTCCGCGAAAAAGACGACTTGCTCCGATGCCGAGAAGGAGGAGAAGGAAAAGATAACCACTGATGTTGAGAAGTTGTGCCATTATGCAGTGTCCCTTCCTTGGGCTGACGGTGCCTGGTCAGACGGCCAGCAGAAACGGGTTGCAAGGTACCATGTAAATGCGGCTGCAAGGGATATGCAGGCGTGGTATGCGAGAGCGACTGGGAGAAACCCAAAGACCAATGTGGTGTCGTCCCAAAACCAAATATCTTGATGCGCAATGATCAAAAAAAGAATCAATGCCCAAACGCCATGTGCTGGTTTCATGAATACATTCCAGAGGTAAATTGCCCACCCAGGGACATTGTTGTATACCGTCTGGGTGACTCTGAACAATAAATGTTTTGTTTTGGGCCTTATTACTCTGTGAGAATTGTTCTCGGAGGCCGAGGTGTGTCGTCAGGCAGGGTAGGTACTGTGGCAATGACGTACAGCCCAATACCGACGGCGCCGAGAGCCACATATTTCAGCCACCACGGGAGACTGTTGAGTAAGAGGCTGCAGATGACGACTGTTATAACCAGAGCTATTGTCCGATATTTTGCGGTTTTCCGAATACCTCGATACTCTTGCCAGTCATCAAGCGTCGGTCCAAACCACCGTGAACGATGCAGCCAAGCATGGATTCTTGGCGATCCCCGATAAAAACACCAGCTGGCCAGCAAAAGAAATGGCGTTGTTGGGAGGAGGGGAAGAATAGCACCAAGAACGGCAAAGCCGACACAAATCCACCCTCCAGCTACGTAAAAAAAGCTACTCAGTGGGTCAGTCGTTGGCTTTAAGTCCATGCCTATTTCTCGTAATTGGGCTTTGGGCATATCTGGTGGGGGGATTTTAGCATGTCGAAAGATTCCGTATGATCATAGGCTACTGATTGTTCGCTTTCACCATTCTGACGGAGAGTTCTCTTATGCCTCTGGTTCCTTTGCGTATTTTGCTTGATCATGCTGCTGAAAATGATTACGGGTTGGCTGCTTTTAATGTCAATAATATGGAGCAGATCCAAGCTATTCTGGAGGCGGCAAAAGAGACAGATTCTCCGGTTATTGTACAGGCCTCACGGGGTGCACGGGCATACAGCCAGGATAATTATTTGCGACATCTGATGCTTGCAGCAGCAGAGCTCTATCCTGGAATACCAATTGCCATGCATCAAGATCACGGTAATTCACCGGCAACGTGTGAAAGCGCGATCGATAACGGCTTCACTAGTGTGATGATGGACGGCTCACTCAAAGAAGATGGAAAGACTCCTGCTGACTTTGATTATAACGTTCAGGTTACTACAGAAGTTGTAAAGCAAGCTCATTCACGGGGTGTTTCGGTTGAGGGAGAACTTGGCTGTCTGGGTTCACTCGAAAGCGGACAGGGTGAGGCTGAGGACGGGCATGGAGCTGAAGGCGTGCTCTCCCAAGATCAATTACTTACAGATCCTGATGAAGCCGCTCGGTTTGTCAAAGCAACCGGCGTGGATGCGCTTGCAGTCGCGATAGGCACAAGCCACGGAGCCTACAAATTCAGTCGTAAGCCTGATGGTGATGTTCTTGCAATGAAGCGGATTGAGGAAATTCATGCAAAACTACCAAATTGCCATCTCGTTATGCATGGTTCATCAAGTGTGCCTCAAGAGTTGCAAGACATCATCAATAAGTATGGTGGCAAAATGCCTCAAACCTACGGTGTTCCGGTTGAGGAAATTCAGCGAGGCATTAAGCACGGTGTGCGTAAAATTAATGTTGATACGGATTGTCGAATGGCAATTACGGGTGCAATTCGTAAAGTTCTTGCCGAATCACCAGAGAAGTTTGATCCACGGGATTATCTAAAGCCAGCAAGAGCAGCCATGCAAAAGGTCTGTGCTGAGCGAATGGTACAGTTCGGTCAAGCCGGCAATGCTGGAAAAGTACCTGTAATAACGCTTGATGAAATGGCCAAACGGTACGGTTAGGATCCATTCTTTTCCTGTACCGGGGTGTCGAAATAGCCTATTTTCCGTGAAATGCGCGTTGTGGTGACGCCCGTAGTCGTCGTATAGTCCCGACTCGTTGACCAAGTAGTCGGTGAACGAATCCAGGACTGGAGGACGACTGTGGTTGAATCGAAGAATCAAGCATTGCTTGAGCAAGCCGCTGCGGTGCTGCGCTCGGAGGCCACGGCGATTCTTGATGCAGCAGACATGCTCGATGAGTCGTTCTGTACGGCAATAGAACTTCTTCAAAACTGTACGGGGAGTGTAGTCGTAACAGGCATGGGCAAAGCCGGTCTCATAGGGCGAAAAATATCAGCAACACTTGCATCTACTGGAACTCCCAGCCACTTTCTCCATCCAGCAGAAGCTATGCACGGAGATCTTGGTGTTCTCCGGAACGACGATCTGATGCTTGCCATCTCACAGTCAGGAGAGACTGCCGAAGTGACACAGATCCTTCCTCACGTCAAATCGAGGAAGATACCTCTCATAGCACTTACGAGCCAGCGAAATAGTACGCTTGGGCAATTCGCGAGTGTTGTTGTCGAAACAGGTCGTCTTGTGGAGGCAGACTCATTAGGCGTTGCTCCGAGTACGAGCACTACCGTCATGCTTGCGATTGGCGACAGCATGTCGCTCGTGCTCAGTGGAAATCGTGGTTTTAGCCATGATGATTTTGCAGCCCGGCACCCCGGAGGAAGTCTCGGCATGCGGCTTCTCAGGGTGGAAGAGAAAATGCGCCCAGTCGAGTGTTGCCGTTTAGCGAGACCGGAGGATACTGTCCGCCAGGTTTTTGCCCGCCCCCTTCCGTCGCGTCGGACTGGCGCTGTCATGATTGTGAGTGCCGAAGATCATTTGGTTGGGATTTTTACAGACAGTGATCTCGCCAGGCTCTTTGGGAATCGTCAAGACGACGCACTCGACCGTCCAATCGGAGAAGTCATGACAAGTGAACCAATTTCGGTTCCGGAAGGAACTCGGTTGGAAGATGCGGTTTCTTTGCTCGATACACATCGGGTAAGTGAACTACCAGTTGTTAATGGACGCGGATGCCTTTCTGGACTTATTGATATTGTTGATTTGGTAGGCGGCAATCTTTCTGCACGCTCGAAAGATTTGAACAATGCAAACAATGAGCATCCCAGGCATAGCTCAGCGGCCTGACGAAACTCTGAGCTTTTGGTAGGGAAGACATACGTCCGACAGTAATCTATTTGTTCCATAGAAGATAGTTTGAGATGACAGATGGCAAAATACCCAACAGATCTTTCCTCAAATCTCAGGCTAGCAAATGGAAACAAAGTCCAGCTTCTTCTGCTCGATTGTGACGGTGTTTTGACAGACGGCGGAGTGACCTGGTCAGAGAATGGTATTGAGCAGAAGACGTTTAATATTCGAGATGGGCTAGGAATCAAGCTTTGGCAGCGAGCCGGTTTTCAGGTCGGCATCGTCACCGGACGTTCAAGCCAAGTTGTCAAATGGCGAGCAACTGAGTTGAGTATCGATTTTGTCAGGCAGGGTGTTGGAGATAAGGTCGCGGCGGTCTCTGAACTGATTGCATTCTGTGGCTTGGATTGGGATTCGGTTGCCTACATTGGAGACGATTTACCTGACCTTCCAGTAATTCGTCGAGTTGGCTTTGGCGTTGCAGTTGCAGACGCCTGCCTGGAAGTTCAAGAAGCATCCGATTTCATCACGCAGTTGCCCGGAGGCAAGGGGGCTGTTCGGGAAACAATTGAAGTGTTGCTACGATCTCGCGGTTGTTGGAAAGATCTCATAGAGCAATATCAAGGAAACGGGATTGCTTGATGGAACACCGATTAGGACGCACCGTGCGAGTGTTTCTCGTAGTCTTAGCGACGGCGGGGCTGTATCGTTTGGCAGTCGTTCCTTGGGTGGAACCTCGGTATCGTGAGACGGTGGATGTCGAGGAATTAACTCCAGAGCAGGCGGCAGCTATTCGCGCTCGGGCTGACCGTAGACTCGAGGCAGTAAGGGAACTCTTTCCTCCCGGTGCGTGGGAACATGAAGAACCAATTGTAATGGAAAGTCGTGGTATGCGACTTCTCTTTAAGCAGTATCACTCCTTGCCAGACGGTCGAGTAAATCTTGTTCCTTGTACGGTTATTGTTTTGCCCGATGGTCAACGACGAGCAAATGCGGAGAATGGTCGTACTATTTTATTGCGTGCACCGCAGGGCACAGTCCTTGAATTTGATGAACCACTTGATTTACGTGCAGGAAGACTGGCTCGTCTCGTAGTTGGTAGTTTACGGGGTCAAGTGACTATCCGAGGGACTCAAAGTTCCGTTGGTGCAAACGATGATATCGAACTTGTTACACGTGACCTTGAGCTTGATGAATTTGAAATCCACACAAATGAAAAAGTAGATTTCCGCTTCGGGCGGTCTGTTGGTAAAGGCCGGGGGTTGGTGGCGACGCTTCTACCAAGCCAAGCAGGGAGCGGCCACGGCCCTAATATTGGTGGTGTCGACACGATCCGACTTGAGCGAGAAGTGGAGTTGCGATTAGAAGGTCTCGCAACCGGAGTATTGCCAGGATCAGGTGATCTCGTGTCTCAATCGGAAACAGATGAACAGCCCGTTATGGTGAGGTGTGACGGTGGTCTGACCGCAAATCTTTCAGCCAATGTGATTACTCTTGAAGATGCTGTTGAAGTTCGCCGTGGCATGCCAGAGCAGGGAGGAGATAACCTTTCCTGTGATGTGCTTGCTCTCGTTTTAGGTGAGACCGATCAACAGATGAAAGAAGGATCATCGAATGGTTTGGAGGTTGTAGAGATTCAAGCCAGTGGTTCACCAGTTCGGGTCCAAAGTATAACTGCAGGTCTTGAAGTGCGAGCTGATCGTCTCGGGTATGAACTTCGCACGGGTAGGATTCTGCTCGACGGAGAGGACCCGGTCTCAATTCACGCTACAGGGGTTGAACTCGAGGCGAAGTCGGTTGATTACACGCCGGGTCAAGACAATACAATTGGTTCGCTGATGGCGATCGGCCCAGGATGGCTCCGGGCAATGAATGAGGAACAGCTAGCCGTTGAATCCCGCTGGCAAAAATGGCTGCGGATTCGTCCAGATGACACAGGGCATGTTGCCTCAATATCGGGCCAAGCTGAGGTGTCTG
>JAUWWJ010000181.1 GCA_030616935.1 Planctomycetaceae bacterium | reverse complement strand
TGTTTGATTCAGTTCCTGTCGGCGACACGTACAGATTCTCAGCACGTATGAGACGGAAACCGAGAGTCGAAACGCACATCAGGGATAAGACAATAAATCGCATGGCTTTCTTTTTCCGAAGGTTACTGAACCCAATTGATGTCGAGCTTTCACTCAAAACATGAGAATGTTTTACCAAAACGTTTTCATACCATCGTCACACAAAAGCTTAAAGACCCACCCGAGCAATGGAGGCAACCTTTTTTGAATCCTAGAAAAACTACTCGTCACGCGATACAAAAGTAAATTTCCCACCTTCGTTTTCATATTAAAAAAATCATCGCATTGTTTCATCTGTACTAACTGAACAGGAAGTCATACTGAAACTGATTACTGATGAGAGCAGGCCTGTCCGCTAGGACGGGGGCTGATTGATTTTCCCTGGGACCTTGGCGACTTAGGCAGGCTTTTGACGTCCTGCGACTCTCCAAAAACTTCGTTCAACAAGAAACTCATGCTGATTCGTACAACCTATCATTCCTGATGCATCTGAATGTCCACAACGACGTAGAGCTCCCCACTTTGAATCTCAGCCACAAGTATTCACTGCATGCCTTCGAGAGAAGCACACGGCAGAGACTGCGTTGAACTGCTGGCACCATTTCTACCGACACAATTATTTAATGTGCCGAAACCCGACATGAAAGCAAAACAAAGCAGTGCACAAAGGAAGTATGCCGAGACTCATACTGAGGAGGACATAAGGCGGAGCAAGCCCTTCAGAACCAGCGACAGCAAAAACTCGAGTCATGTAAATATGGAACGAAGTCCACCCAGCACCAAAGAAAAGAGCTGCATAACCCAAAAGAACCCACTCGATGTTCGAGTTTCGTTTTTTCTTCATCACAGAAAATGACTTGATCAAGCCTCGGGTGAAGAACGTGGTGGATCAAAAGCTGGACTGGTCCGTGCATTTTCCTCATCATCAAATTGGCTCGAAAGCCGTTGCGAACCAGCATGCGTCTGTCCATGACTATTTTTAATCTCACCGGTCACATCGAGATCACGGGAAATGGTTGACCACTGGCGACGTAATTCCGCAAGACCTTTACCCGCTTTCAGGCCGACATCCGGCAACTGCTTTCCGTAGAGCATGACCGCAATAACACCGATCACCATTAATTCAAGCGGACCAAGACCAAACATTTTTTTACCAGTGAATGTATCGCCTAACTACTTGCTTTTAATCACGGACGAGGCTCGTTGTACTACGCGTCAACTCTTTGAGTAGCCTAATTATTCATGAGAACTTGGCGTATCGGTTCCTTGTCCATTTGGTTGACTTATCCGCTCTTCCTCAGAAGAGTTCAGTCCTCTTTTCAATTCAACAATGCCTTCACCAAGCGATCGCATAACTCGAGGCAACCGAGTGCCAAATAGCAGAAGCACGATTCCTGCAACGATGATCAATTCTGTTGGTCCAAGGCCGAACATATGAGGAACCTTTCCTTACCCGTCAGGTCCAGTCCACATCACACTGTGGTTATTTGACGGAAAACTGACGACAAAAAGAACTCGAAGCTACAAAGACTATTGCTCCTAGAATGATAACTTACGGAGTTTCAAGGTCAAATCGCCATCCGATCAACCGGAAACCCTTCACTCCGACCAAGAGGCTACCTTTCTCCAATTTTCCGGCAATGCATAAGTCGGATATGCGGTTGCGATCTTTCTGACGACATTTACCTGATTCTGCCCATCATGAAAAAAAGCCCCCACCGCAACGGCACGGTGGGGGCACGCACGAGTTTCAACAATGACTCAACAGGATGAGCTAATTACCTCTTTTGAAAGCCGTTAAAAATTGGCATCGGCACCCGTATCAACATCGCCAACCATGTGGAGGTGATCATGATCGATATAAACGACTTCTTGGCAGTCCTCGTCAATCAGAGTATGAGGAACGGGCCACCCAACACGTTTTACTTCCTGAAAGTAAACCGTGCACTTGTAATTGGCGTGATGCAATTGAGCAGGACCAACAAGTGGGTAGTGCCTCGGCGGATCAACATAATCTGATATCTTATGCTTTGTGATTCGCACATTATTTCGTTGTGTTTCGAATAAGAAAGGCCAAGGCCCCTGCACAGGGCGAGCTTTCTCAAGTGCCCTCATGACTTCATCGTCACTTGGTTCATCGAGAGCCTCGCACGGCCCCCCTGGCGGTATTGGGCCAAGAACAGGAGCTCTTTCGTAGCGTTCGTAGTTCCAGAACTGATCTTCTTTTTGTTTCTGAATACCGACTGGCACCGGAATCGGAACGGCAAGTGGGCCAAGATTTGGTCCCTGTGCAGTCAGCCAGAAGCAACCTGTTTGGGTGAACGATACTGGAGCCAAAAAGAGCGTTAAAGCTAGAAGCTTCGGTAGGGTTTTCATCAAATTGTCCTCGTGCGTAATGTGGAAATAACATCACTAACGGTTCTATCGACCTTGAGCATGACGCAACTTGCGTTCAGTTTTCCGTTTTTATGAATTCCAGCGGAGAGGGGCTGCAGCAAAAAGGCCCGCCCGAGGGACACCCGGGCGGGCCATTTGGAAGTGCACTTAAAGGGTGCAACCGAAGAATCAATTTAATTGGGTCATGAAATGGCCCCGCCTCACTCCTTACCGATGATGGCTATGAACATGTCGCTCATCAAAATCGACGTACCACCAGCCGTCATCCCATTCGAGTGACACTCTACGCCAACCAAGCGGCACCTGTGGATACGGATAAAACGGGCCAATGTAGGGCCACGCAGCCGGCGAATACTGCGTCGGATACTGCAGGGCAGCATAGTTTGGGTAGGACGCGTAGCTTGGCCAGGCATAGTTCGGCATGTTCGGGCCATCGCCCCTCATAGGAATCGGAGGCGCACCAACACCTGCAGCTCCCATTGGACGAGGACCCCCAGGAGCCATGCCTGGCATCCCGGCTGGCGGCGTGCTTGCCTCGGTTGGCACTTGGGCTGCCCCCTCATAGAACCGCATCGAACCAGGAACAACCTGTTCACCACTGATCATTTCTTGACGTGACATAGAACGCATGCCAACAGGCTGAACTGGCGTTGAAGACGACATTCTCATGGGACGCGGCGTCGCTGCCATACGGGGGGGGTACGGCGGGACGGCCACCCTCAGGGCGGAGCATGTCTTCGTTTGCCCACGCTACCTGCTGCGTTTCACTCAATGCATACTCAGCATTTGGTGTATTCGGCAGTTTCTTGGCGGCGACCATCTGCTGGCGAGGCTGCTGAACACCAGCATCATCCCAGGCACGCTGAGGAAGAGCCAAGTTTGACTGCCTGCCAGACGCTTGTGACGCTACAGCGAGTCGGTTTACAACTCGCTCAACGCCCGCTGTTGACTCAGCCAGCCCAACGGCTGCTGCAATATTCTTGGCGTCGGAAACCTCGCCTTCAAGCCAAACAGTTCCCTGCTTTGCACGAACCTTCACACGATAGCCATCAAGTGAGCCTGAGTCTCGCAGACGAACTGCAACGCTCTTGGCGATATCTTCAGCGTGGGTAAACCCTGCCAAGCCGGCAACAGATACAGCTACCACGAGGCAGGTGAATTTTCTAATCAACATTACGAACCCTCCTTGCAAAATTAAACCAGCATGCCAGCAACACTGTGAAGGCATCCGGCAACACTTCCATACCTATTGCTTCGGCAACGGGTAGTGCCGGAAAGGAGTTTTTTTCCGATTCTGAGGAAAAAACACGGCTGCAAAAGGAGGATTACGCAAGACTGGCGAGCGAGGGAAGGCAGAGAAGGGGAGGGCAATGGCCGGTTAGGTGGAGGGCCGGCGACGAGGCAACTCGATAATGACAATCATCGTCATGAGAGTAAGCGTAACGGCACTTGTTGTCGCTATTCCTGGCCCGAGTTGGAGCGTCAATCCGCATATGGCTCCGATCAGCCCGAGGGCTACAAGACACGACCACTGGCCTGTCCGCTCATAAGGCGTGCCTTGGGTGAAACGCGTCGCACCAGCCACAAGAAGACCAATCAACTGCAACAGCCCAACAAGGCAAAACAGGGGGTTCGCGGCAGTTGCGGCAAAGCATAGAAACATGTCAGAACCTCAATCGAACATATTTTCCTAACACGACAGGATAGTAACGACCTTTTCTCACGAGCACCAGAGCAAGTGAATATGGTGACAATACGATTTGAGTCAGTCTGCAAGGATACTTTTAAGACTGCTTTCGAGATCGGTCACCATTAGATTTCGCTCAACAACCACTCCTTCCTTATCGAGCAGAAGCATGGTCGGGAGAGTCAGCACGCCCAGCTCTTCTGCTAACCGGCCATCCAGCCCACCTGGTTCATAGAGCTGCGGCCAATTCAGTGGTTTCGACTGAAGGAAACGCTGTAGCGATGACTTGTCTCCATCAAGGGCGATCCCCACAACCACAATGTCGCGTTGATACTTTTCCTGCAATTCACGAATACGAGCTATGTCAACTTTGCAAGGCTCACACCAGGTCGCCCAATAGTGGACAAGGACTGGCTTGCCCTTGAAAGCACGGAGTGACAGCTTTTTGCCATCGATTGTTGTTCCACTTAAATCAAGTGGTTGGCCAACTGCCTGCAACCGACGGAGCGCTCCACTAGCTTTGCGAGCTGATGCCGACGACGGGAAACGCTCTGCGATTTGCTTATACCGCTCAATTGCGATTTCCTCTTTTCCTGAAAACTCATCTGCGATACTAATTTGAAGCATCGCTTCTGCAGCGTCTTTCGCTTCAGGGTACGTCTCCACAAATAAAGCCAGTTCTTCAAGCCAAGCCGCCTGAACATCTTCGATATCAGCACCAGACTTCTGCATGCTACTTGCGTACCTCGCAGACGCCAAACGGAAAGCAAGAAATGATTT
>JAUWWJ010000047.1 GCA_030616935.1 Planctomycetaceae bacterium | reverse complement strand
GACTTTTATGTCCTCACGCTGCCCCAGTGCGACCTGCAGCACCAAGGGAATCAAATGAGTTTCCGGGGTATGATCTTCGCCTCGTAATTGCGTCGCACCTGCAGCGTTGAAATAACGTAGTGAAGCGAACCGCAGCTTTCCAGTTTGATCGAGCCAGTGCAACATCCGCTCAAGAATGTACTTGGATTCCCCATAGGGACTTCCTGGAACAATGCATTCTTCTTCATCTATCGGAATTGTCTCTGGGTTATCAAACAGGTTGGCTGTTGATGACAGTATGAATTTTTTGATGCCGTGCTCAACAACACTTTCGAGCAAGTTCAGTCCATTGCGAACGTTGTCACCCAAATAAAGAAATGGGAACTGCATGGACTCGCCTACCAACGACTTCGCTGCGAAGTGCATGACAGCATCCGGACAAAATTCAGTGATCGCATCGTCAATGCCATCACGGTGAGCCAAATCGCCCTCAAAAAACCTTGCGTCTTCGTGAATCGCTGCACGATGACCTTGCGAGAGATTATCAAACACAGCGACCTGATACCCAGCATCGACTAATTGCTCGACAGTGACGCTTCCGATGTAACCCGCGCCGCCTGTTACCAGCACTTTCATTGACCCCACTCCGATCCAAGACCGTGGGTATCCGACACGTTTTGTAGCCGAACAGCAAATTGCTCAGAAGCCACGTCACGATGCGGAAAGCCCAACACACGGTTTCCGGTTCGTGAGTAAAATCGATTATGTGAATATTCAGTTGTCATGAGCATTTCTTTTGACCAGATGAGCACCGATCGCCGGGCGGCTTGTGAAGGAACTCCCTTGGACACCGGTTTCATTTTCGTACTGCATCAAAATTCTTTCGCGTACCGCCTTTGCACGGCCCGAACGCACTAATGTGACGCTACAGCCACCGAAACCACCGCCCGTCATTCGTGAACCATAGACACCGTCCTCTGAACCTATCTCGCGAGCGATTCGAACCAATGTATCGAGCTCAGCACAACTGACTCGGAAGTCTTTCTGTAACGACTCGTGACTGGAGTACATCAACTCACCGACTAACGCCCACTGACCGTTCGCAAAAGCTTTCGCTGCATCCAAAGTCCTCCCAATTTCGGTTACGACATGCCGTCCGCATGCCAACTCGTCGTTGGTCAGCCGGCTGCGTGCCGAATCAAGGTCAGCCAACGTCACGTCTCGCCAAGACAGCAAACCCAATTCTGCTAACGCCGACTCACACTGACGTCTTCGTTCTGCGTACTCACCGCCTGCCAACTCATGCTTAACGTTGCTGTTGGTGATAAGCACCGAGACGTTTTCGTCACGAAACGGAACAGCTTGTATTTCCTGACTGATGCAATCTAGTAACATCAGTTCGTTGGGCATGCCGAACACGCTGGAAAACTGGTCCATGATTCCACAAGGCATGCCAGCAAATTTATGCTCAGCACGTTGACAAAGAATCGCCTTTTCCAATGGCTCCAACTGTTGCCCCGTGATGCCCTCAAGCATCGTCGCCGTTGCCACCTCCAAGGCTGCACTGCTAGAAAGCCCACCACCACGTGGAACGCTTGAACCAATTACCGCATCGAATGGTGGGACGTTGCATCCCCTTGACACGAAACCGGCAATAACACCCTCAAGGTAACGTCCCCACCCGGAGCACGTTGGCCCGGATGATGCGCTGATCGGAACATCAATGCTTTCCTGCATGTCGCTACTATAAAAAGTTGCATGCTCTTGCGATGGATTAGAAGATGGAGCTGCCGCGATAATCACGTAGCGTTCGATTGCCATAGGAAGAACAAAGCCATGGTTATAGTCGACATGCTCACCAATCAGATTCACACGGCCAGGAGCCGCGGCAACGACCAATGGCACGTAACCAAATCGAAATTGAAATTCAGTCTCTACACGCTGACGCAACTCTATGAACTGCTCGGCTGCGGGCAACGAGGTTGGATGGGATAAATCTGTCAACGAACCGCTACTCGTCTGGAAAACTGACAACGAACAATGAAATTGCAACAAGAACTATGATCCATAGTTCAGACCTGCCGTCAATGAGACAGATCGTCGCACAACTGAGCTATATTATCACATTCATTGATAGCACTTCGGTCCATCAAAACACCGAAAGCACCCACACAAGACTTCTCGCCGAAGCCTGCTACGGCTTGGCTTGCTTACGGAACGTTCCGATCGTCATGCCTTTCACTCGCTTAAAAACAACATGCAAGTACTCCGGATGCTCAAACTCGCATAGTGTGGCAATTTGTTCAGCGGAAAGGTCCGTAGAAATCAACAACTCTTGTGCACGCTTGACCTGAACAAATCGAATCTCTGCTTGTGGTGTACGTCCAAGATATTTTCTCACCTGTCGCTCAAGCGTACTGCGAGAAACTGAATTATTACGAACCACCTCATCGACTGTCAGTCCACGGCATGCGTGTTCACGAATGTACCATAACGCTGCTGCAATATCGCGATCATCGATCGCTACCGCGTCGGTCGACTGGCGCGTCGCCACACCAAGCGGCTCAATCAACTGAACTTCGGATGGAGGCAACTTCCCGTCCATCAGCCTCGACAACACTTCTGCCGCGCGGAAACCAACACCCTGGGCGTTAGGGATCACACTCGTCAGTGGCGGTGAACACATGCGGCAAAGCAGTTCGTCGTTGTCGACTCCCATGACTACAACCTGCTCGGGAACAGCCATATCAAGCTCAGAGCAAGCATCAATCACCTGTTGCCCACGAATATCATTGCATGCCATGACCGCAAAAGGTGGCGTCAACGAACACAACCAATCTGCGATGCACTGCTGCTCGTCTTCCCAGCTTCGTGCCGCTCGACCTTGCCAAGCAGAATTATATAGCGAACACTCGCCTGATGATTTTTCATCAACCGTCCTGACGAATGCATCTTCGCGACGCTTTGACCACGCCTCTCCATTGTATCCACAGAAACCAAAACGCTTGAAACCTCGTTCTAGCAGATACTCCGCACCCATGCGTCCGATTGCTGCGTCATCGGAACGAATTTGAGAGAACTCAACATCACCTTTCCGATCCGTCAACTCAACAAACGGCACGCCAGTGTTTGAGATGGCATCAAGCAATCGAGGCGTCGTTGCACGGGAGATAATTCCGTCACCCTGCCAATTGTTCAGCCACGACGGTGGCTGTTTGAAGAGGTCTCGCTGCTCCAAAAACACTGACCAGCGATCGTGCATTCGCATGTACCGCACAATCCCCGCAAGGAGATCACGCCCGTAGACACTCGACGTCTCGATGATTAGTGCCACATGCCGTTTCATATCTCCAGCCTAATCGATGGCAACCCAATTAATCACGCATGGAGGCTGCCAACCGATTCAAAACGAGTCAAACGGTCTACCGATCCTTCGCCAAAGAACGATCACTGGGATGTTGTCCCCATGAAACGCATGAAAATCTAAGAGTTGCGGAATTACCCGGTGCACAGCCCTATAAAAGCGTTTCGACGACCAGCCAGTATTTATCCGGCATATGTCCATCCCTCGTCACGCTTCGACACGACGTGGCATCGCGTCGCAACTCGCCAGAGTGCTTTCGGAATCGGTGTCGGATCAAAACGATAGAGATCTGGAAAGTTTTCCCGCAAGGCACGTGTTGCCTTGACCGCGTTGTAGTGCGGGATTCGAGCATCCATATGATGCGCGACGTGCGTGCTACCAATGTGATGATGCATGAAATTGAGAACAGAGCCGTATGGCCGATCAACCGTCATGAAGGCTCCTTTTACCCACGTCCACTCCTCATCGTCAAAGTGTGGAACATCAACGTCGGTGTGCTGAAGCCAGGTGTACAAAACCAACCAGAAGTTCACCACCAAGTAGGGGCCAATGTAGAGAGCAAGCACCGGAATAAAGCCCGAGGAATACGTCCACCAGCCAAGCAGGCCGAGCATGGCAAGAACGCCGACATCGGACAGCCAGACTTTGCGAGCCCATCCTCCGGGAAAGAGTGCCGCAGAGAATGGCCAAGTCGGCCAGAAGTGATTCGTGGTGCCTCTCGTCGGACCGCCCGTAGCGCCAGTTAACAAGTAGAGGGGCCATCCAATCAAAGAGTTCGCTGTGATCAAGACGATGGCAAAGGCTTCTTCACCGATTGTTTCTTGCCACCATAGCCGAACTGTACCGCTAGGTGTTGTGTCGCGCCTTGGGACATGCGTTTCACCAACATCGAGATGATTGGTACGGGCATGGTGTAGCGAGTGGCTGCGTTGCCAGGAAAAGTACGGCACGAGCAAGATACTGTGCAGACAGTAACCGATCATATCCTGTAACAAGTTGTGTTTTGAAAACGCCCGATGACCACATTCGTGTGCGACAACCCAGCAACCCGTGCCGGCAGTTCCAGCCACGATGGCATAACCAATCCACACAGGAAGCCAAGACCAGGTGAATGGAATGAACAAATATGCAAGAAATCCGCTGCAGATAGTCATCGCCAGAGATATGAACAAATAGAGTGATGACTTGAACAGATTGCGATCGAAGCACTCTGCGGGAATGGCAGCGAGCACTTCTGCTTTTGTCGGATACCGTTTTTGTGAGGACGTACTAGAGATTTCGTCGTTGCCAGTGGCTGCCGGCGGCAGGGGATCTTCTAGAACGCAGATACTCGACACGTCAATCCTCTAAAAATTGAAAGATCAGATGAAAAGGTTGATCACGGGCACGCCCGCACCCTCGGATGCTGAAGAATAGCTGAAATGCGACAACAGACCAATGAACAGATTTTTTGGCCTCAAAAAACCGTGATGAATAAACAGCGACCAGAAGACGGCCCATCGAAAATTATTTCATGAGGCGGTTGCGTCCAAAGCACTAGAACTCGAGAAAACCGCTTGAGCCATGAGCTAAGGAGCCTTTTACAAAGACGACGGTCAAAGCGACGAAAAATCTAACAAACGAATACGTTAATCGGTTGTTTTTAAATAACGTGAGTTTTGATTCGATGCACTTTAGACCCCCGACACACTATTTCTTTGTTTGATGGACGTTCCCGCCGCGTGTCTTATTGCGAACAAGAGGAAAATTGAAGTCCGGCGACTTGGAAGCAGTCCGCGCACTTCTAATCTGTGCATTCATTTTTGCCACAACATCTGGATGCTGGTCAGCAACATTTACCGTTTCGCCTGGGTCTGCTGAAAGGTCGAAGAGTTCCAGAGGTGAGTCTGGGTTGACCGCAACGTTGTAACGAACTGCTTTCCAATTGCCTTCCCTCATTGCAACACGCCCTTTCTTTTCGTGAAATTCCCAATAGAGATAGTCGTGCTCTTCCTGCCCCTGCTTACCGAGTAGCGTCGGCACGAACGAAACGCCATCAACAGTTTCGGGAACCGGCTGACCGGCCAACTCAGCAACCGTTGGCAAGACATCCCAGAACGCTGAAAGATGGTCAGTTTGTGTTCCAGCTGGAACATGCCCAGGCCACGTTGCGATCATTGGCACGTGAATTCCACCTTCGTAGAGGTCGCGTTTGAACCCTCGCTGGGAACCATTGGAGTTGAAGTAGGCAGGATCGTGCCCGCCCTCTTGATGAGGTCCGTTGTCGGAAGTGAAAATAATCAGCGTGTTGTTGGTAATCCCCAACTCTTTGAGCGTAGCGACGAGTTCACCGACGTCGTCGTCAATCACCTCGACCATGGCAGCAAAAGCGGCGTGCGCCTCGGGCTGTGACCCATAGGCAAACTTACGATAATTCGGACCTGAGTCGGTTCCTTCATAAGAACGTTCCGGCAGGAATTTGCCGCGGTACTTCGCCATCTTCTCTTCCGGTGCGAACATTTCGGCGTGCGGCTGCACCAGAGCGTAGAAACAGAAAAAGGGTTGGTCTTTGTTGGCTTCGATAAACTTAATCACCTGATCCTGAATCAGGTCAGGGGCATACTCCTGTGTCTCCGTGCCGAAGTTCCCCCACAGCATCTCGCGATGGTTATCGTTCCAAAGAAAGTAGGGATAATAATGGTGCGCTTGCCGCTGGCAGTTATAGCCATAGAAGCGATCGAACCCCATCTTGAGTGGCTCACTGACACTGCCCGGCGCACCGAGGCCCCACTTACCAAACAGGCCCGTTGTGTAGCCTGCTTTACGGAACATGTGCGCCATGGTGACGGTATCGGCCGGCATCGGCTGCTGCCCTTCCGGCATCAGTTCGGAATTACCACGCACCACCGCATGCCCGATGTGTTTACCAGTGAGTAGCGCGCAACGCGACGGAGCACAAACGGTACTTCCGGAATAGTGCTGCGTAAATTTCATGCCTTCCTTGGCCAAGGCATCGATGTTCGGCGTCTGAAAATGCGTCTGACCGTAACAGCTCAAATCACCATAACCGAGGTCGTCTGCCAAGATATAGACCACGTTGGGTGGAGTATCCGCACCTACATCACCAATCAGCCCCAACCCTATCAACATCGATGTGAGTATTTTTTTCATTGGATCCTATCTACTATTGGCAATACGTCCAAACGGGTCTCGACTCAAAGAATAATGCAGTTTATTTGAGCAACCCCAACACAATGTAACAACAATCTACATCAACGTTCTTGGCAATCGATCAATCACGGCGAATCCCGGTACGACCGGATCACCGACGGCCTTACACGTGCTCGACAGTCTGTTCGGTGACCGCCGGTGATGGTTGTAAATCTACTTTGCAGCCGAGTCCTACAAATCATTTGTCCGCACTTCAGCAAGCTTGGCAGCCAACTTGGCCTGCATTCTGTCCACTACGTTTTGATGCTCACTGGACTCGGCGAGGTTATTAAACTGCAAGGGATCAACCACCATATCAAACAATTCCATACCGCGAGATGCATCTTCACCATACTGAATAAATGCCCAACGATCTTCTCTCAAGAGAAATCCTTTTCGCATGGGAGCGACGCTAAACGCAGCATCCCGAACTTCACTGTCAGGGTTGTCGAACATGGTTGAAATATCCTTGCCTTGTAGCCTTTCCTGCACCGGCAATCCACACAATTTTGAAACAGTAGGATAAAGATCCAGAAGTTCCACCAAACTGTCGCAAACTGCCGGTTTTTTACCTGGCACAGAAATAATTAGAGGCACGCCAGCGGACTCATCGCGTAGTGACACTTTCGCCCAGAAGTCGTGTTCTCCCAGATGGTATCCATGATCACTGGTGAAAATCACAATGGTGTTGTCCTTTAGCCCCTGCTGGTCAAGTTTGCGAAGCACTTTGCCGACCTGGGCATCCATAAAAGCAACCGAAGCATAGTATCCGCCGACAGCTTTCTTTTGACGCCGGATGTCCATCTTCATGTTGAGGCTAGTTTTGTAGTTAATACCCGCTTTCGGAATATCATCCCAATCACCCAAACGTTTTTGCGGTAGCGCCATCGAAGAATAAGGAAGAAACGATTTGTAATATTTTCGAGGTGCCACAAACGGGACATGAGGACGCACAAAGCCAACACCCAGCCAAAATGGTTTGTCACGTTCTTGACCCAGCAACTCAACCGCTTTTGCTGATGTCATGCCATCAGAATGAACCAGGTCATCACCATCGGCCTCAACCACGACGAATGTATTTCCTCCAACAACGGGCCGTTTTCCATCCGGATTACTTTCAAGCGTCTCGCCGTCACCCGGGGCTTTCCACTCAGGCCCCAAGCTATTAAATCTTTCGTTCCATGATCGAGCATCGTCTGCACCATTTCCACCATCGTGATTACGTCCATCACCATCTTTGAGTACGCCACCAGGTACTCCCATGTGAAAGATTTTGCTGACCCTCGCGGCATAGTAACCGTTGTTTTTGAAATGCTCGGACCACATTGCACGATCACCGATTTGTGGACGCGGGTTTTTATAGCCAAGCACACCAGTAGCATGCGGATAGTAACCGGACATAAAAGAAGCGCGACTCGGACCGCAGTAAGTCCCCTGGCAATAGGCACGAGTAAATCGTGTACCGCGTCCAGCCAAAGCATCAATATTGGGAGTCTTACACACAGTGTTCCCGTAACAGGACAGTGCATTCGCCGTCAAATCATCAGAGATAATGAACAGCACATTGAACGGTTGCTTGTCTGCTGCAGTTACGGGGCCTTGGTTTCCTAGAGCATCAGCAGCAGGCAACGGTTGGGCAACGAAACCAACAACGACACCTAGGAACAAAAGAAGGGCAGGGCGGCACATTAAAAAAGGCATTCGTCTCGCTCATTCGAGTATAAAATCTACCTTCCACATCTTAACTAAAAATCACTCACTGTCGGACGAACTCAACGTAATTAATCTGCAGATACCTACCTCAAATCGTCCGCAGTATTCAGAAGCGAGCCGGTCCGTGTAATTGCTGCAATTCGTCCGCCGTAAGCTTCTGAACTTCTCGATCATAGGTCATCAACCCATTGACCTCGCCCTCAACATCTGTCGTCTGCGTATACACACCTGCCGCCACACCTCGGCGTCGGAGTTTCATGAGTTCGTCAAACGAGTGTTGGTATCGCTGCCTGTATTCGTCTTTGGTAGTCGGCAAATCTCCGTATCCCCAATTCCGCATTTCTGAATTCCATTGATGACCAGGGACGACTAGGCCATGGCCACCAAACTCACCCACTACCTTCACGTAGTCATTGAATCGTTGGTCCTCGAACAGAAACATCGGCTCAGGATAATTATGGCGATCAACAACATCACCGACAGGAAAGAAGTTCCCACCGCTGGCAATGTTGACCAGACGCGTCACATCAAGATTTTCCATTAACTGACCAACTCGAATGGTCTCATGCTGGCCCCATCGTTCATTGAAGGGCACCCACATTACGATTGAGGGATGATTCCGTAGGCTTCCCACCATCGACTTCAATTCTTTGGCGAACTGCTCATGGCGCTCTACAGGCCACTCATCCTCCACCGGATTTGGAGCAAGCTTGCTCCAAAATGGCCTTCCGCCAGTG
>JAUWWJ010000242.1 GCA_030616935.1 Planctomycetaceae bacterium | reverse complement strand
TTTCAGCCTTGGTTTCTGCAGCGATGCAAACAGGAGACATATCAGGAAAGAGGCCCGCTATGCAGCATGAAAGAGATATTACCCAAATCAAACAAGCTGCTTGTCGATTTACAAAAGTAGATGAACAGGTAATTAGGCGACGAGACGTTTGCATACAGGTTTTCCTTGGAAACAAAGTGTTTGTCACGAAGCGTATGGTAAGTGAAAAATGAATTGTTCGGAATTAAAAAATGTAGCTGATTCTCTCGTTTCACCCGAAGGCTAATTTTTAGTGTCAGAACTATTGTTCTATTAAAGCGGGGCAGGAAGGTCACGACGGCTAAAGATATAACCCCCAATGACGTAGCCGGTAATGCCAATTCCAAAAAGAATTCCATTATATTGGAGCAGGAGTTGCCAGTCAGACCAGGCCCCCCCAACAAGTCTCTGTGGTTCATAGGCATTGAAGACTGAGAGATACCCAACCCAGCTCAACGTTTCACTCAGGCGGCCAACAAGTTTTGTTAAGAGGGAAGTTACGTAGAAGGCGCAGAGAATCCCTATGGTTCTCCACCGGTAGCTATCACATGCTGAGACGCATGTGGCCAAACCACTCATGCACACCATGAGCCCAAAGACATTGAGGGCAGCAGGCAGGAAATGAAGCGGGTTCATCTTTCCCGACCAAGGGCCGAATTGAATAGCCGTGAAAATTGATGTGTACAAGATCATACAGAGACAGAAGCCACCGCAGATAGTTGCAAATGCTTGCGTTGTATAGAGAGCTCTTCGACGAACTGGTTGGGCGAGAATCATTTCAAGAGTCCCGCGTTCGAGTTGACCAAACACAGCATCACTACCACGTGTTACTCCCCAGACCGTTGCGGTGAGCACGACAACTGGGTCAACAAAAGCCAGAGCAACTCTTCCGACATGTGTGGCCACTTCCGAAAAAGGAACCCCAGACATTTTCTGCCAATCTTCAGGACTGGCCTGAAGAAGAACATTCTGAAAAGCATTCATTTCGATCTGGGCAGAAAGACCAATATAGAGCCAGGGAAAGGCGGCCCACAGTACAGCAAATGCCAAGCCGAGCAGCGATTGATTTCCCCATGTTTTCCTCCAGATTGCAGTGTTCCACATAACGATAAATCTATGCTCCTTGGGAGGAAGGCGAAATGTGATGAGGAAGCGAGGCAATGTCACGACGCTGAGCATCTTCTCGATGAAAGCGGTCATACACAGCGGAAAGCCCAACGGGTTCAATTTTGAGTTCACTCAGCGGCAAGCCTGACAACCAATCCAATACCCGGGTGAGAGAGTCGGTTGATTCCAGAATAGCCTCACTGGTTGATTCTTTAACAATCGAAATGCTGTCCGTCAGACTCTCTGGTATTTGAGTAAGCGGACCAGTGAGTTGTGCATAGATACGATGCCTTCTTCGAAGAATTGCAATTGATTGTTCATGTGCAATGCGACCAGCTCGCATAATGACAACCCGATTACATGTTGACTCGATCTCCGAAAGGACGTGTGAAGAAAAAATAACCGTCCTTCCCGTGTTACGAGCCTCTAAAACCAATTCAAGGACTTCAGCTCTGGCAGACGGATCAAGGTTTGCCGTTGGTTCATCAAGAATGACCAACGGGCAGTCAATTGCTAGAACCATGGACAAGGCGAGCTTCTGCCGCATGCCGGTGCTCATTCGTGAAACCTGCCTTTGGCAGTCCAGTTGAAGTCTTTCGGCAATCGCAGAGCACTTTTTTCGATCGCAATCTACTCGTAAACGCGAGAAGAAATCGAGCACATGGTATCCTCGCATGCGGCGAAAGAGCCGTGCTTCACCAGGCAGATATGCTGTCTTTTCCCGAACCCGAATAGACTGCGAAGAGCAGTCAAAGCCTGCGATAGAAGCCAGTCCTGAGGTTGGTTTTATAAAACCCAAGAGTGTCCGTAGGAAGGTTGTTTTTCCAGCACCATTTGGGCCCAGAAGTCCAAACACTTCACCCGACTCCACGCGTATGTTGCAATCGATAAGTGCACGGAACGTGCCGTAGGACTTCGAAAGATTTTCAGAAGATACAATCATTTGTTTTAGCGTTTTGGTTATTTACACGGAATAATCGGCTGAGGTTACGTTAGGAAATAATAGACGGCCAATCCATAACCGATCACTACAACGCATTTTCGAATTGTATTCGGATGATATTGGCGAGCGAGTCGTCCTCCAATGAGACCACCAATTATCGCGGCGACAGCCATAATTCCAGCCTCAGGCCATGTAACAACCGGATTACTTGTAAAATTGGTCAACGTGAAAGTAAGTGCAGCGCACGCGTTAATAACCATTGCAAGCAAGTTTTTGAATCCATTGAGTTGATGGGTGTCTCCAAGGCCAAGGCCACCAAGTGCAGCGAGCATGAGTATTCCATTGCCGGCACCAAAATACCCGCCGTACATACCAATGAAAAACTGAAGTATTGCCGCACGTAGCAATGCTCTTGTCTCGGGTTTATCGGTGTAGTGCCGTTTCTCAGTATCAATTCTTTTAGATAGTTGTTTTGACAGGTATGGCTGAACAGCGAAGAGAGTCGCCGCTGTAAAAATAAGTAAGGGAACAATCGAATCGAAGTACGTTGTTGGCAAGATAAGAACGAGGATTGTCCCCAGAACGCTCCCCGCAATACTGGGAATTAAGAGCCAGAGTGACCATTTCGGTTGGCCGGTGCGTTGGTGACGGTAATCCCAAGCCGCCGACAATGTTCCAGGCCATAGCCCTACGGTGCTCGTGGCATTGGCGATGACAAGCCGAGACGGGTCTGCGGGCAGGATTGCAGCCAGTGCCGAGAAAGTGAGAATTCTCCCCCCACCCGCTACAGAATTAATTGCCGCAGCTACTGCCGTGACTCCGGCAATGAAAGCGAATGACGTCAGAGAAGGAGACGATTCAGTAACCAGAAAGCCATAAGCACACGGCATCATTTGGCTGGTTCCGCTTGGCTTTTGGTGGAATCTGCGGTTCCGTTCAAGACGCCGCAATCAATTAATGTAAAGCCGGCCCAGAAGAAGGGGTGTTTTGCATTTTGAGGAATGACAGAATTCGTAATTTTGATTCGTGGTTCTCGATTGAAATCAGGCTGTTCTGCGGTGACGAGGTCAACCGCTCGTTGCCAACTCACTGCGGCTGGAAGCGGGGTGTCACGTAACGTTTCGCGTTGACGGTCTTTTATAAATTCAATGCCGAGGTCTATTGCTATACGGCCCCCAACATTCCATCGGCTTATGACGGCAGTTTCGGTCCCAGTTGCCACAAGATCCATGGCAGTCATGAAAAGATCACTGCCTGGTCGTTCGGTAGATTGAGAGAGGCCTCCGGAAGCCTGTGTCTGCAAGCCCGTTAGTACAGCACACCGTGCTGCCTTGTAAGGAGGAGCAAGCCAATCTTTAAAAGACATGCCTGACCGTCCAGCATCCGCAGCAATAAGAGGTCGGTCATCGATTTTACCATCTGCTGAGAGTTCGTCGAAAATAAGAAGTGTGTCTGCTAATGAAGCAGAGATGCTGACTGGGATTTTGGTTGTCTGTGAGTTCAGGAAAACAGCATCGTCGATAGCGGTATCAACCCTATTAAGTAATGCAATAGCTTGTTCAGGTGAGTTGTTTCGGTACGTAACACTGGCCTGTACAGCTGTAAGTTGAGGTGTCGTTGCCGTATGCCGAGTTCCAACAGCAAGGCTGCGAGTAGGTGAGTATCGGATCTGGCAGACATCCTTCAGCCGCAGGACCATTTCATCACCAGGATTTTTTTCTTCGGTAGTTATGGGAAGTAATTCAAACGGTAGGTACCACAACAATCCGTCCGGCACGATTATAAGTTCATCAAATTCTTGATGGCGGTGCAGTGAAACTGCTGAATCTTCAAATAGCAAAGTGGTCAGTGACTCAGAATGAGCCTGCCACTCCTCGTTATCTAACCTAGCAGTTTCAACAGGCCGAAGAGGGTGGTAGAGACTAAGTGACCTCGCCATCGCAATAATCGTTTTACGAACGTCGTCAGGCCGCTTCACTCTCCAAGAGGCAGCTTGTTTTGGTGCCTCCAGACTTGCAAACAACCCCATGT
>JAUWWJ010000085.1 GCA_030616935.1 Planctomycetaceae bacterium | reverse complement strand
TCAATTCAGTAACGAATCGAAACAAGACGTACAATCAAAAAATCCGTTCTATCCCCCATGGCTCAATTAAGCCATGGGGGATTTTTTTAGGTTTGGTAAAGCCTCCCGTTTATCGACCATACAGGAAATCTTTTTGTCAGGCTCGTTGAAAAGCCGATGGATTCTGTTAACGCGTCTACCTGAAAAAGCCCAAAGCGACCATGATCAAAGAACAGCAAACCACTGAGAATCCGACCGTCCAGCGACGGTGGCCACTCGCTGTTCGGCTTTTTTCGTCTGCCGGCATTCTTTTATACCTTTTGGCAGTAGCCTTACCGCCACTCGCAGGCCCACCACCAGCGAGTGAGCTTGCAAACGTGATCCTCCAACCGTTCCGGCCACTTGTAGGTGCAATGAGCCTAAGCCATGGGTATCGTTTCTTTGCGCCAAACCCTGGCCCTGGTCATTCGATTCAATGGACTCTGGTGACTGCGGGTGGACGCACTCTGAAAGGGGTCATACCAGACGCAGAAACGGACTGGCCACGACTCCTTTACCACCGCCGATTCATGATTCCAGAAAAAATTGCAGCACTGGTTCCGCCGCCGCTTGCACCGGCAGAAATCCGTCGTGACGCAACTCGTGACTGGCAACCTTTTGCTGAGGATATCGCCTCTCACTTGCTGACAAAGCACAATGGACAGGAGATTACCCTCGAACTTGTTGAGCATTACTTACCGGATACGTTCGAACTAAAGGAGGGCAGGGGAGGGGATGACCTGGCAACTCCACTGGGCAGCTACGCGTGGCGGGAGAAGGCATCTCAATGAAGCCCAAATTTGGTGATTTTTTTTCTGGTCGAGGAAGCCTGAACTGGTTCGCCTCCTGGTGGACGGCTTGGACGGCATTCTGGTTTACGCCATCAAACCCTTTCCTCCTGAGCGTGCTGAGGATTTTCGTTGGCTCGCTCCTGGCATGGTCAAACTTTGTCTGGTTGCTTGATCAAGAAGGCTTCTTCGGCCTCAGCGGCTGGCAATCAGCCGGAAATGTCTGGCGACTCAATGATCAGCCCTGGCACTGGAGTTGGTACTTCCCGGCGCAAACACTCCTCGCGACAAAGTCACTCACAGCCGTAAGCCTTCTCGCCTCAATTTCACTATCCGTTGGGCTTCTCACCAGGCCTGCAGCATGCATTGCTTTTGCCGGATATGTGAGTGCTGTGAATCGCGCACCGCTGAATACCTTTGGATTTGATGACGTTCTTGGGATCATGCTCGTACCCCTGATCATTGGCACCGCGGGAGCCCGCCTATCAGTGGACAGTATTTTCCGGAAAAAGCAGTCCGTACCAAACACTGAAACAACGATTGCGTTGAGGCTCATTCAGGTCCATCTGTGCATACTCTATTTCTTCTCTGGGTGTGGGAAATTGCTTGGGGCAAGCTGGTGGGAAGGCACCGCACTCTGGGGTGCGGTAGCCAATATCCAATACCGCACGATTGACCTCACATTTCTTGCCTGGCATCCACTACTTATCAATGCCCTTACGCTTGGAACGCTATTTTGGGAAGTCTCATACTCCGCGCTAATATGGCCTCGTTTAACACGACCACTGGTTTTGGCGATGGCGGCCTTCGTTCACTTGGGAATTGGGCTTACGATGGGCATGATGGAGTTCGGGATCGCTATGCTAATTGCTAACATGGCTTTTCTTCCTTTAGATCTGGATACACTCCAAATCCACACAGATTAAAACTTGCCACAGGACAGAATTCATGATCAATACGCTTGCCATTGTCGGCGCTACTGGTGCCGTTGGGAAAATCATTCTCGAGCAAATTGTGAGCCGAAAATTTCCAGCAAAAAATATAAAGCTTCTTGCTTCGCCACGATCTGCAGGCAAAACAATTGAATGCGGAGAAGAAACTCTTACCGTGGAAGCTCTCACTCCTGATGCTTTTCAAGGTGTAGAAATAGCAATTGGCAGCACACCGGATGAAGTCGCTGCTCAATTCGTTCCTTGGGCGGTAGAACACGGCACTGTTGTTGTCGATGAAAGTGCTTACTTCCGAATGCAACCGGATGTCCCTCTGGTCATTCCTGAAATTAACCCAGAAGCAATCAGCCTCCATAATGGCATTATTGCTAGCCCGAATTGCTCCACGACGCAGATGGTAATGGTAATGAAACCACTCCACGACGCAGCGAACGTTCGACGTGTACTCGTGAGCACCTACCAAGCTGTCAGCGGCGCAGGAATAGCTGCAACGCAAGAACTGAGGCAGGGAATGAAGGCATGGCTCAACAAGTCACCAGAAGAATCCAATATTTTCACTCACCCGATTGCAGCCAATCTCATTCCGCAGATTGGATCAGCAAAAGAGGGGGGCAACACAAGTGAAGAAGTGAAAATGGTCCAGGAGACTCAAAAGATATTTAACGACAGCACAATTGGTGTATGCGCTACATGTGTCCGGGTTCCAGTCGCCGACGCCCATAGCGAAAGTTTAATAATCGAGACCGAGAAGCCTCTCACCCCAGAGGAAGCCACACATCTTTTATCCGCATTTCCCGGCGTTACCGTCAATGACAATCTTTCTGAATCCACCTATCCGATGCCACGCAATGCCGGAGGCCTGGACGATGTCTTTGTCGGTCGTATCCGACGCGACCCATCGGGCCAAAACTCTCTTGCGATGTGGTGCGTTTCGGACAACCTACGGAAAGGGGCCGCAACGAATGCAGTTCAAATTGCCGAGCACCTTGCACGAGAAATGATGGAATGAGCCGAACACTACAGCTCCGGCTTGCATACAACGGGGAACAGTTCAGTGGATGGCAGATTCAACCCGACCAACGAACGGTACAGGGCGTTCTCAGTGACGCCATTCAGAGCATCTGTGGGGAAACAGTCGTACCAAAGGGCAGCAGCCGGACAGATGCCGGTGTTCATGCCGCAGATCAGGTAGCCAGCTTCACGACATCAAGCCCATTCACGCCGGATGTTTGGCGACGAGCGCTCAATGCTCATCTTCCAAAGGATGTTGTGGTGCTCCGTTCAAGTGAAGTGAGTTCTTCTTTTAATCCTATTTCCGACGCCGTAACAAAACGATATCGCTATCGCATTCATGACGGAGAAGTTCGACCCGTGCTCGCTCGGCCATTTGTTTGGCAATGGAATTCTCGCTTAAACGTTTCGGCTATGCGGGAAGCTTCTTCCTTTCTGGTTGGTGAGCACGACTTCACCAGTTTTGAAAACCCGTCGTCTCCTCGCACCTCAAAAGTGCGCAAAATCAATGACCTGACCATTCAGAGACGGGATGGAGGAGAATCCACTCCCGATTCTGAAATCTGGATTGAGATCGAGGGAAATGGTTTCCTCTATAATATGGTGAGAATTATCGCTGGCACACTACTTATGGTTGGCGCGAGTAAACGCCCACAAACATGGGTCGGCAATGTGCTTAACGACCGAAATCGAACAAGCGCAGGCCCAACTGCGCCACCGCAAGGTCTTTTGCTTTTACAAATCAATCTCAAACCACAAACAGTAGCAGTGCGTAATGGCTCGTCCTCCTGAACAACTTGGTTCCCTCAGACTTGTTCGTCAACTCGGCGTCGGCCGTAAATGCCAAATCTGGGAAGCCTCCGATGAGAGCCAGACCAAACGTGTTGCAGTAAAACTCGTGTCCCCTGAGTCGGTATCTGACAAGGGCATCCGTCAAATTCTCAAGCATGAACTCATCGTGAGCAACTCACTTAACCATTCTGGAATAATTCATATAGAACGCTATTCAACAGCTGGCCAGCTACCCCACCTTGTCATGGAATTATTCCGACACCCGAATTTAAAAATGCGTCTTACTGCTGGCATAGAGTCGATTATGGGTCAAGCACAGTTCATTGCACAAAATGCCGCCGATGCAATTAGCCATCTTCACGAGAAACGCTGGGTCCACCGTGACCTCAAACCAGAAAATATTCTTGTTGATGACTCAGGGAACATCAGGCTCATTGATCTCGGCATCGCCTCACGACCACCAGGAATTCTCTCTCAAATAATACCAATGAAGAGGACTGTCCAAGGATCACCAAGCTACATGTCACCAGAACAGATTCGGGGAAGTCGTGTGGGGTATGCTGGAGACATCTACTCGTTCGGTTGCCTCCTTTACGAGCTCGTTACCGGCCATACTCCGTTCACCGGATCGACTCAACAGGAACTCCTCAGCAAACAACTGTACGCAACGCCGCCATTTGCATCAGCAACAAACCCCGGCGTCACACCAGAACTCGACCAATTCATTCGTGAACTTCTTGCTAAACGACCGACGGAAAGGCCTTCTTCCATGGCCGAAGTTGCTGCACACCTTCGCAACACACCATTCCTGACTCCAAAGGCTCGCTCTGCGGCATCCAAGAAAGCCGATTGACGGCAGTTCGGTCTGCCGGCGAGAATACGTGGGTTGTTTTTGTTACTCCAGGGATACCACCATGGCCCGCGGACTCCATCGTTTGCCTTTAGAAAAACCTATTTATGAACTCGAGGACAAAATTGCTGACCTCGAAACAGCACCATTGGGCCAGCAGTCTCAAGAAGAAGTTCAACAACTTCGTCGAGAATGTGCCGATCTCCAAAAACAAATCTTTGGCAATCTTGACCCATGGCAGACCGTCGAAGTCGCGAGACATCCAAATCGTCCAAAAACGAGTGACTACTTAGGGCTTGTTTTTGATGAATTTGTTGAACTCCATGGCGACAAGGCTTTTGGTGATGACCCTGCCATGCTCACCGGATTTGCGAAAATCGATCGTCACAAAGTCCTTGTTATCGGTCACCAGAAAGGGAAAACGCTCGCTGAGAAACAGGCCTGCCACTTTGGTTGCGCTCATCCCGAAGGATATCGCAAAGCGATGGGGAAAATGCGATTGGCGGCGAAGTACGGCCTGCCCGTGATTTGCCTCATTGATACGCCTGGAGCCTATCCGGGGGTCGGCGCTGAAGAACGTGGGCAAGCGCAAGTGATTGCCGAAAGCATGTTTCTAATGGCTTCGCTGAAGGTACCGATTATTTGTGTTGTAATTGGTGAAGGGGGATCTGGAGGAGCGTTGGGAATCGGTGTTGGGGACCGTGTCGCAATTCTTGAACATGCGTATTACAGCGTCATCTCGCCCGAGGGCTGCGCTGGCATTCTCTGGAAAAGCGCTGAATTCAAGGCCGATGCTGCTCGGGCGTTAAGGATGCGAGCGTGGGACCTGAAAGTGTTCGGCGTAATTGATAAAGTCATTGATGAACCTCGGGGTGGTGCGCATCGCGATCCCCGTTTAATGGCAGCTCGACTCAAGACATTCCTTGAGCGAACCCTCAAGGAATTGGTCAGCCTGCCAATTGAAAAACTTGTCGAGAATCGTTACGACAAATTTCGCCGTATGGGTGCCTTCCTGGAAGACTGAACAGCCCCGAGATGATCGACCGAAGCAGGGGGCACTGCAACAAAAAAGGTCATATCTTGGCTGTTTCCACCCCTTCTCTAACGTCCGATAATGTCTGTTATGTCCGGTTTCTGTCCTGTTTTGCAGCCAATATGGAACTTTCTAGAGCCACTCTCCCCTGATGCCTCGTGCCCTCGCTCTAAGGCCGGACAGGAAGCGGAGTCTGCGTACCAACTGGAAACCGCTGCGGCACATTTCCTGGCTGCTGATTCAGAATGCCGGCGGGCACCGATACGTTACTGCCACCAAATGCAGACTTCTGATCGAGATACCGACCGGCAGCCTGAACACCCGTTTCGGAAGAGCGTGGTGAACTCATCCACGCGGCAGCTGCTTCCACTGAGGATGGTATCGAAGCCCCCTTCTCTCCAGACGAATGATCTGTTTCAACGCCAGCCCAAGCGGCAACTGAGGTCACGCCCTCCAGCACACTCTGCCAGGAGGCGCCTCCGTTTTGGTTCGATTTACCCGCCACACCACCTTGCAGTGAACGCCCACCATCACCATCAAATTGCTGACGAAACTGCTGCAGGAACGGATCTACTGTTTCATGAATGTCTGCCGGCAGGAATTGATCCGCCTCACCAATGAGCTTTGCGACAATCTGACCACTCTGACTACCTGTTATTTCACCCCGGTACGCTGGCATCATCGTAACTGCAAAAAACGTTACAACCACGCAAATGAGAGAGCCTTTCGCCAGACCAAACAGCAAACCCAACTGGTGATCAAACGCCGAAAGGTGAACTGCGTTTATCAATGAAGACACAAACCCGAATACAATCCACACAACCAGGGATGTGCCCACATAGAGAGCAAGCATTGCCAGAAGCCTGTTCCAAGGCGGTGGTTGACCGATAAACGAAGAAAGTTCCCCACTAAAACGAAGCGAAACGTAAGAACTCAGGCAGATTCCAGCAATCCATGCGATTTGCCAGACTATTCCCTTGAAATAGCCGAGGATTCCCGCAGTAGCCAGAAGCCCAAGCATCACCATGTCATAGCTATCAATCGCCACACGCCATCTCCTTGATCAACTTCTTTGACAACCAACTTCCGGAAATCAATTCGATCGAGACTGTAGGGGCTCTGGCACGACTCAAACAGTCCAATTTCGACAAGAAACCAGTCACGCCAGCACCGCCCCTGCAGTCTACGCAGCCACCCCACCCTCTCCAAAGGGCCCTTTTCCTGCTAGTTCTGCACGCTTTATTCCCAAAACTCCTACCTTGAGGGTTAGGCAGAATAAACCATGTCGGTAGTGCAGGGGGTGCAAAAGAAAAGCCTCTCTGAATGGAGCACCAAATCAGCCGAAGTTCATACAAAGACGTTGTTTTGTGGCGCCCAGTGCGCTTGGTGATCGAGGGAACGTTTACCAGCAACGGCAGAAATGGCTGCGATTCGTAGCAATTTCAACAGAG
>JAUWWJ010000235.1 GCA_030616935.1 Planctomycetaceae bacterium | reverse complement strand
TTCAATTTCAACAACATGGAGAAAGTGGACTGCCGGTCAGCGAACTTTTCCCATCGGTGGCCCGCCATGCTGATCGATTACTTGTTGTTCGATCAATGCACGCAGACGTGCCCAATCACGAGCCCTCGTTGCTCCTTATGAATTGTGGCGATGGGAGGCTTGTTCGCCCCTCAGCAGGGTCTTGGGTGACATACGGTCTAGGGACAGAAAACCAAAACCTTCCAGGCTTTGTTGCAATGTGTCCAGGTGGCTATCCAATATCTGGTCCAGCAAATTGGAGGAGTGCATTTCTGCCGGGCGTGTTTCAGGGAACGTACATCGATACAAAAAAGAAAAACGTCGATGAACTGGTTGAGTGTATTCGCCATCCGGTGCTAGATGAAAAATTGCAGCGGGAGCAATTTGAGTTGATGGCAGCCCTTGATCGGAAACATCTTCAACAAAGAAAGAACGACGCTGCGCTGGAGTCAAGGATCGCCAGTATGGAACTTGCTTGGCGAATGCAGTTTGAAGCAGGGGAGGCATTCGACGTCGCCAAAGAGCCAGAGCATATTCTTGAGCGATATGGGGATACGTCGCATGGTCGCCAGTTACTCATTACCAGGCGGCTTGTCGAACGTGGCGTCCGGTATGTTCAGGTTTGGCATGGAGCGGGGCAGCCATGGGATAGTCACCAGGAAATTGAAAAAAATCATCGAAAGCTTGCCGGTGAAGCAGATAAGCCAATTGGTGCATTACTTGATGATTTAGTTGGGCTTGGCCTACTCGATAGCACATTAGTGCTCTGGGGTGGTGAGTTCGGTCGCACACCAACGGTCGAATTACCCAATGATGCCGGAACAAAAACCGCCACAGGACGAGATCACAATCACCACGGATTCACAGTTTGGATGGCAGGAGGTGGCGTTCAAGGTGGTATGGCATATGGCGCAACAGATGAATTCGGGTTTCAAGCAGTTGAAGATCCCGTTCACGTTCATGATCTTCAAGCAACAATGTTGCATTTGCTAGGACTTGATCATAAGAAGTTGACATATCGTCATAGCGGCCGGGATTTCCGCCTCACGGATGTTCATGGTCGCGTCATACATGATTGGCTAGCGTGAGAGTCAATCAATCGTATCTTGGCCCGAATCCGAATTGGATTGAGAAAGCTTTTCTCGGGCTAAATTAGCCCAAGGGCTCTCGGGTGCCAGTGAAAGAAATCGAAGAAGATGGTGTTCAGCTTTCTTTTCACACCCGGCCTCCATATGAATTCCTGCAAGGTGCCAGTGCGCATCAGCATATTCAGGTTGTTGCTTGAGGACGCCTTCAAGAGCGGCGGTTGCCAATTCCACATCGCCCTGTTCAGCAAGAACGCACGCTAGGCTGGCGCGGGCTTCCAAATGATCTTCGTCGAGTTCAATAACCGTATAATAGCGTTCTCTTGCAGCGGCCAAATCACCTGCTCGGTATAAGGTTTCTGCGAGCATGAAGGTAACCGATGCACAAGGTCCGTCTGCTTGGAGTACGGCGCGCAAAGCTTCAGAAGCCTCAATGAAATTTCCTGCTGCCTCAAGATCAGCTGCAATGTCGAGAAGTTCTGTTGAAGAAGGGATGTCCGTGGCGTGCTCGTCTTGGAATTCAATGACAACCTCTGGATGAGAAGTATCAAGGAATGAAGTGAGTGAGAGCGTTTCGGGTTGCTCGACCATCTTGGATGACTCATGGCCCATGTCAGCATTTATGCCACAGGCATAAAAATCTAACTGCATCTGCCCACCAGCAGACAGAAGATGATCATCACAACGAAGGCTGAGTCTATGGCCATCAACAACAATCCGATTAATTACTTCAGCAACGCGGAGTTCATCACCCTCTGTGAAAAGATGTATTTTGCGACTCAGTTCTCGCAGCGATAAACCTGAGCAAAGCAGTCGTGAAAGATCCTTTGCGACGACTAACATCGAGTAGTCATACCAATCAATTGAGCCGGAGGACCGCGTGGCGTGACTCAATTTGTGTCGACGCCAGTGGCGGATAGTTGCCTGGCTGACATCACGAACATCCGCCATCATTGCTACGGTATAAAGCCGAGTGACTGCGACCGAATCCTCAGGAAAGAGTTCGAATGACTGAGGGTCGTCGAGTAGGGGCCCGTGCAAACAAGCTGTTTGTTCGACATCGGTTCCTGACGGTTTCATATTCAGTAGTACTCAAAGAGTTTGAAGAAAAAAGGTTCTCGTGTGGATCGTTCTACCTCACGGGCACAGAAGCAATCCAGCCCTCAAGGGTATCAAGATTACGGGGGAGTCCAAAGTTTCGCTGTAATGCGGCATGTCCAGCCTGCAGGCTACAGAGAACTGCATCGAGAAGGTCACCGCGAGCATCAGCGATAATATGTTGTCTCCACCTATGATTCGCCTCAAAGCGTATCGAGAGTCCTGCTTCTCCAACTGAAACAGCATCAAGAATCATTTTCCTACGAGCCTTTCGTTCAGGTGTCTGCTTTGCTGGAGAGTCGCTCTTGTATGAGCCTCGGGTTATCTTCCGTGCTGTAAATCCTGGGTACGATTCGAGAGCAATGCGTTTGATATGACTTCTTTTGCGAGGATAGCGATGTGCAGGAAATGCGAGGCCAGCCTCAAGCATCCGGCCAATGCCCGCATGCATCATCCATGCAACTGGTGGATTAGTCCATCGCATTGCGGGGCTTGAACCCGCAGGCTTGTCAGTCTTCCTCCAGGCAAATTTATTGCCTGGTGGATGAGCATTACACCAGTCACGAAAGGTATTTCTGAGATATTCTCGTGACTGTCCACAGAAAAAGTGCACAAATTTATCCCATTGTGTCGGCCAATGCTTATGTTCAATAAGTGTACGTGGTTGCCCAAATGGCAAATCAAACCCCCCAATCCAATGAAGTGGTTCAGTTAGCATGTATTCGAAGTCTTGAAGTGTTTCAATTTCACGAATGGTTTGGAGTCGATAGACAGGATCAGTGGTCGTTGGCATCAAGCCTACGGCAACAGTAATTGGCTTGCGGTGAGTTGGTGCAGATGAAAAGTCGACACCAAGAAGATATTGATCGTTCACAGGGCAATGCGTCGTAAGGCATAACTGCATGTTATTTCAGCAGTTGAAAGATCGAAGGGAATGTGTGTTCATGCATCACGCTTTGTGACTCAGACACAATCGAGAAGAAATAGTATAGTGCAACCGTCGTATGATGTGAGTTATGCACGAACCGGTTGGTAGTACGTGACTCGTTGCAACGACGTGAGGAGATGACGAAGCAGTACAAAGAAATTGTTACTGTAGGACGAAATACACCGGAACCAATGCAACAGAATGATGTGGTCGTAACTGCGTATCCAACGCTCCTAGGTCGTATGTGTCGTTGGGGGTGCTGGTATTGGTTGAAGTTTCAGTGACGTACCAGCAGCTGGTGTCGGTTCTGCTGGCGTTGGAATTTTCTGGTCAATGTCTCCGGTGGGTCGATTTGCTTGAATCGGTTTTTCCCCGGATGTAGAAGATCTAGCTTCTGGATTGACATGGTTCAATTCGGAATCCTTCCACCCCTCATTACTTGAGAGGGGTACATCAGTGGGTCTGTCACTGAAGGTCTTTATCGGGCCATTGCCTGGGACGGGCGCCTGAGTCGCTGGTGCCTGTGTAGCAGGAGCCAATGTAGGGGCTGTCGAGTTTGCTGGGGTCATTGGAGGAGTGGTAGCTGGAGGGAGAGCAGGTGCTGGTGCAACACCTGTCGCGACAGGGAGTGGGTTGCCACAGGGATCAAGAGGCACGCGTGTCACAACAGTACGAGGTTTGCGAACGACATATGAGTAAGGGACTTGCTTTGCGACGATGCGTGGTACTTGAGCAGTTCGTTGTTCAGCAACATACTTACACACCTGTACCGAAACCGGTTCTACGCGTTGTTCAGCAACATACTTAAGTACCTGAACAGGCACTTGTCGCACCTGCTCCTCAGCAACATATTTGCAAACCTGTACTGGAACCTTGTTCTCAACCCGTTCGACTACTTTGCGCACTGTCTGAACAGGTACCTGTCGAACCTGAACCTCTGGTACCATTTTCATGGTTTGCACTGGAATTTGTTGAACAACCTGTTCGTCTACATAGCGAACAGTCTGAACCGGTACTTTTCGAGTAACAATTCG
>JAUWWJ010000316.1 GCA_030616935.1 Planctomycetaceae bacterium | reverse complement strand
ACTGTGACTCAGTGATTCGGGTCCTGTAAACGTGACCATGAAGGACAAGGGTTATACAGTTGGGTGAAGAAAATTTTACTACAGTGCCAGCGTCCCCCCAATCCATTATGTATGTTGGCTTACTTGTGTTTACTCGAGAGTTGCAAGCCGCCAAGGCGTTTTTCTACCTGTATACAATAAAGGACCGGTTTCTTTACTAGGACACTGTTCTTGAGAGCATGAACAACCAAAGGAAGTCGAAGATCTGACTAGGGGTGAGAATCTATACGTGAGAGGACGTTGACTACCCATGAGACTGTTGTCATGGAATATCCATAAAGGCATCGGTGGGCGGGATCGACGATACGCACTGCAGCGAATCATTGATTGCATCGATCATGAGCAACCCGATCTTGTGTGTCTTCAGGAAGTTGATCGGTTGGTTGGTCGGAGCCAGTTCGATGATCAGCCTAGGCTCCTTGGGCAATCACTTAACCTTCAGTCGACATTTCAGGCAAATGTATCGGTTGCCAATGGAACATATGGAAACCTTATTCTATCAAGGTGGGCAGTCGGCAGCACACATCGCATTTCTCTAAAACGAGGCATAAGAAAAGCACGCGGCGCACAACTCGTCCATGTGGAGACGCCAGAGGGCCCCATTCATCTTGTGAACACACACCTTGGCCTAGACGAAAGAGAACGGCACTGGCAAGTGGCGTTTCTTCTTGAACACCAACTCTTCCAGTCACACGCCACGATTCCGACAGTGATCGCAGGTGATTTCAATGACTGGAGAAACACACTCGCCGAAAAGTCTCTCGCTCGCTACGGGTTTCAACAGATCACCTCTCCTCCGTCAGAATATCGAAGCTTTCCTTCGTGGCTCCCCATCGGAGGCCTTGATAAAGTTTTTGTTCGAGGTGGATTGAAAACTGAACGAATCAGAGTTGTACGGACAAGCCTTGCCCGGGTTGCGAGCGATCATCTACCAATTGTGGCCGACTTCTCACTTTAAAAGTTTTTAGTGTTTTGATCTGTTGACGCCATATCGAGAAGCACTTGTTCTGCTGCTCGTACAGTCTGCTGAATCTCTTCTTCGGTATGGCTCGCTGAGAAGAAGAGTGCCTCGAACTGACTGCATGGCAGATATATGCCATGCTCAATCATGCCCCAGAAAAACTTTGCATACTGTTCGGTGTTGCTTTTGCAGGCGGTCTTCCACCCCGTGACCTGTCGGGGGCCGCCGGAAAAGCTTCCCGCCTGGAAGAATATTGTCATCATGCTCCCCACACGTGCCACCTGGCACGGAATGGCGGCCTCTGCTGCAGCATTCAGAAAACCAGTTTCGAGAATTTCCCCATGGCGATCAAGTGCGTCGTATGGGGAATTATCTTTCAATTCCGAGAGTGTCGCGGCTCCGGCTGCAACGGCTAAGGGATTACCCGACAGAGTACCTGCTTGGAAGACCTTACCAACCGGTATCACTTGATTCATAATATCAGCCCGCCCACCGTAGGCACCAAGGGGAAGACCTCCACCAACAATCTTTCCAAGCGTGGTGATATCAGGAGTCACCCCAAACAGTTCTTGGGCTCCCCCAAAAGCGAGACGGAAACCTGTCATGACTTCATCAAATACTAGCACCGTTCCATGTTTTTCAGTAAGTGCCCGAGCGGTTTGGAGAAATTCCCGTGAGGGCTTAACGAGTCCCATATTGCCGACCACCGGTTCCATGAGCAGGGCTGCAATCGTATCGCCTCGCTTCTCAAATATTTCAACCAGAGCTGCGGTGTCATTGTATTCAAGAACAAGTGTGTCTTTTGCTGTCCCTGCTGTGACACCGGGGGAATCCGGAATCCCGAGTGTTGCCGCTGCTGATCCCGCAGCTACCAGCAGACTATCCGCATGCCCATGGTAATTGCCCGCGAATTTTATAATAACCTCGCGACCAGTCGCACCGCGAGCAAGTCGAACAGCACTCATAGCTGCCTCGGTCCCAGAACTCACCATTCGGACTTTTTCGATACTAGGAACCGCCTCAATTATCTGCTCGGCAAGGCCGCTCTCCGCCTCCGTTGGAGCACCGTAGCTCGTGCCACAAGAGAGGGCCTTTTCAATGGCCGCAACGACCCGCGGATGGCGGTGGCCAAGAATCATCGGCCCCCACGAGCCGATGTAATCAAGGTACTTGTGACCATCGATATCGGTAAGATAAGCCCCTTGACCCGCCTGAAAAAATATTGGTTCGCCACCGACAGCTCCGAATGCTCGCGCAGGAGAATTTACTCCACCCGGAATAAGTTGCTGAGCGCGTGTAAAGGCGTTATGGCTGAGCCCACGAGTGTCGGTCATTCTTGTTGTCCTTGGGGAATCTAATTGTCTGTTTTGGGAGTCTCTATTGTCTTTAGGAGACTCTTTGCCGCAGCAACAATCTCGGTGGTATGAGGACGGTCACCATAAGTTTCAATGAGGCTCTGCAAGAGAAGCCTGCTTTGACCGATTTCTCGCTGTGCTGTTTCCGGGTCTAATGATTCAACTGCTTCGGCATATTGCTGTGAGGCTTCATCCAGAACACTCTCCGCCCGCTCTAAATCCTCAACCCTCTCTTTTCGCGCAGTCTGCTCGAGTCGCGTAATCTGCCGTTCAATAAGGCTAAACCACGTTTGCTTGTCTTCGGCAGAAACATCTTCAGCTGGAAGGTAGGGATGCTTCGCATAGACCGTTCGTACGGCCTGCATTGCCGACAGAGCGGCCGATGGACTTTCTGGTTCACGGGCTAGAGCAGCCCTGTAATCACGCTCTATTGCCGGGACGTCGCGCGACCCGAGTACCCTTCGACGCATTTTGGCCTCAAGGATATTAACACGGAGTTGCTGTTGCAGCGACCCGACAACAGCAGCTCGTTCATCAGCGGGATAACGAGTCAGAAATTGATCAAGCTCCGGACGAATACGTCTCAGATCAGGCTGCGACTTTTGAGTTTCAAAGGTGATTGTTTGAAATAACTCATCAGCAGTTCGCGGACGAAAGATCCAATATGCGATTCCAATAACTAGGAATACGGTAACAGCTGTCACCAGCGTATCAATACGAATCCGCCGCCACTGGTGCTGGACATTTTTCTGATGAGCGGCTCGGTCGAACTCCTCAACCGTCACAATCCTCCTGGCCGGTTTGGTGTCGACGACGGTGGAGTTAGGGTCCTCATCAGCGTTGGGCGCTGTGCGATTATTTGCACTACTTACAGCCTGTTTTGTCGGCCGCTGTTCAAGCGGGAGATGACTACCTGGTGCCGATGGTCCGTCTGCAGGCTGTTCAATATTTTGCTCAGAAGAAGTGGCTTGAGGTGGTTTAGTCGCAAGCTGAGGAAGTTCAGTTGTTGCATCAAGGCCATTT
>JAUWWJ010000249.1 GCA_030616935.1 Planctomycetaceae bacterium | reverse complement strand
GGCCGAGGTCTTCCTTTACAGGTTCCAAGCCGTGTTTATCCAGCGCCGGGTCACCGAAGCCCAGAATACCTATCGTGGTGTTGATGATGAACCGTTTTAATTCCGTATCAGCGGCTTTGGGTTTCCCCTGAAGGTGGCAATTGGCAAAACGGGCGGGCGTCGTGAGATTGTGGAAGAAATTGCGAATTCCGATACGAGCCGGCTTTGGTACTACCTTTTCGAATATCCCAGTACAAGGCTTCACCACACAGAAGTAAAGTGTGTCGTTCACATTGTACATTATCCGATTCAAGAACTCCAAGGGGTCTGCCACCTCAATCATCCGCTCATCAAGGTCCTCTTCCAGCAATTCAAAATCGTTATCGGCAGGCGATTCGGCATTGGCAGCAATTTCTGAAGTCTCCACAAAGTTAGAAGATGCGGTTCTCTCTGAGACCGCGCAGCCCGCGGCCATGACGGCTAAGACAGCAATAGCCCAAGTTTGTAATTTCATATCCCTGCTCCTGACGACTGTGTCTGGTCTTGTTAATAATCTTATCTCACTCATTTTGAGTCTCAATTCTCCCTGCCAAAAGGTTCGGCCAGCATCAGCATTTGCGGCAAGAGGGTAAGGGCAGCAAGAAGCGCAACGCACATAGCTAATCCGGTCAGCAAGCCAAAATAAACAGTAGGAATGAAATTAGACAGGGCCAGGATAGAAAAACCGATGATAATAGTTACCGATGTATAGCACATAGCATGGCCAATACTTCCATGGCATCGATGCATTGTATTTAGATACTTACGGTCCTTCTGAAATTCATTTTTGAATCTGTGGATATAATGAATCGTGTCATCGACGGCAATTCCCACTCCGATGGCAGCGATGGTTATGGTCATCATGTCGAGAGAAATGTTCAGCCAGCCCATTATACCGAGCACGGCTACGACGGGAAGCACATTCGCAAACATGGCGATTAAAGCTATTCTCAACGACCTAAACAGCACAAGAAACATTCCAGTCAGCACCAGCGCAGTGACGCTTAACGTCAGTATTTGGGAACTGAACAGGCTTTGTAGCATGTTGTTGTACAGGACCAACATGCCGGTAAGATGAATATGTTCGTCGTCAAGCTTCAGTATGCCGGGCAGGTCTTGCTTGATTTTCTTCAGCAGTTCGTTGCGTCTCAGAGTTTCCTGAGAATCTCTAACTCGGACCCAAAAGCGGACCTGATTATGCTCCACCGAGACATACGGCTTGATAAGCATGGTTCTGAATTCGTGCGGGGACTTACTGTAAAGTAGAGCAAGTTCAAAACTGTCCAGAGGCTTGCTGTCGTTTAACTTCTCCACGATGTCCAGCATGCTTGCCAATGACAACACCTTTCCGGTTTCCGGCAGGCTGTCGAGATAGAGTTGTACAGCTTTGATGCGTGTCATCTTTTCGGCGGTAAACCAGTATTTTTCATCGGTTGCGGCTTCGTCAAACTCATCAAATTCGTCGAATACATCGTCACTTTCCACTACGGCAGGTTCGGTAGTGGCCAGTGGCGCGTGAGAATCCTCAAACTCTACGATGACGTCCAGGGAAGTGGTACCACCGAGGTGCTGGTCGATTAGTCTCATTCCCCGGTAAATCTCGGTGGTTTCGTCGAAGTAATTGATAAAGGAGTTTTCCACCTTTAGTCTGGAGATGCCAATGATGCTGCAAGTGAGGACGAGGCCGCTGATACCCATTATCAGCACGCCGTGGGCTTCGGTAAATCTCGCCAAGATGGATGTTAGAGAAAAACGCCACCAGTGTCTGGTATGTAGCGTTTCCTTTGGCATCAACATCAGCACGGCAGGAAAAAGCAGAAATGTTACGAGCAGGGACACAATCAAACCGGCAATCATCATCCAGCCAAACATGATGACTGGTAAGATGCCACAAAGCACCAGAGACCCAAAACCAGCAATCGTGGTTAGTACCGCATACACACAGGGCTTTAGCTTCAGCCGGACAGTGTCGAGAATCAACTGGCGATTAGGAGCTTGTGGACTCTGGACCAGTAGTTCCCGATACCGCACAATAAGGTGAATCGCGATGGCCATGGTCATAATCAACTGCAAAGAAATAAAATTGGCTGAAACGACCGTCACCTCCCAGCTAAACCATCCTAATAGGCCAATCATGCAGACCGCAGAAACTGCGCAGCAAAGCATTGGCAAGCATATCCAACGTATTTTCCCAAAGATAATGCCCAACGTAAGAGCCAGAAAGAGCAGGACTCCAAGACCGAACACCTTCAAGTCATTCTTAATGAAGGTAATCATGTCGTCGGCGATCATACCGACTCCCCCAAGAAACAGGTTAGCATTGAGGCGATAGTTATCCATAATGGCCCGTATCGCCATTATATCCTGATGGCGGTACCGGCTCATTTGGTCCTTGTATTGTCTAAACTGTTCAACGACACATTTCAGTTCGGCGTGCTGTGTGGGGGTCAGTGAACCGGAGGCTTTCTTCTGCCGTAACTCGTTGCGGCGCTGAAGCAAATCGTGATAGACATCATCATCCAAGAAATTAAGTATCAGAGCCGTAGTTTTCAAATCCGAACTGAGCAGCAGGTTTCGATAAAGGGGGCTGGCACACAGTTCTGCCTTAGCCAGATCCCTGTCAACCGTCGGCGACTCAAGGGTTGGAAGAGCATCAGTAAGCTCCTCGAATGAGACGGGGGGACTTTCCAGCAGAGGGACATCCAGAATAGAATGCACCGATAAGACCCGTTTTAGGGACCTCACCTCGTCTCGCAGCTGTGCTAAGGTGGCCAGCGTATCCGGCGAGAACAGGTCGCCTTTGGGAGTGTATGTTAGGACCAGAAAGTCGTGTTGTCCGTAACGTGCACTGACCAGGCGCCTGTAGCGCAGGTCTTCGTCGTTCTCGAGAACAAGCGTTTCTGCGGAGGCGTCCAGTCTGAAATATCTGGCTTGGAAGGCAAGAAAGCCAACCGCCACCAGCACGCAGAGGCAAACTATCTTAGGATGCTGCAGGATTGCTCGGTCGAAAAAAAATTGTGCCACTGAGTGGTGTTTCGTCATCATATTAGTCCGGAACAGCAAATTGCGGCTCAATTAGCCGGTGGTTTCTCCAGCTGAGAAAGAAGGTCCTCAACGGTGCCGGAGCGAAGGATATCATCAAATTGCGACCGGTAGGTCAAGATGATGCTGACGCCCTCTATTTCTACATCATAAATTTTCCAGCGTTCGTCCACCTTGCGAAGCTTGTATAGTATTGCTACCCTCTTATCCTTGGATACCAGCTCCACGGGGATGTGGGTAGTCTTCTTTTTTCGCACTGTGGGCTTGAACACAACTTTTTCCTCCGTGTAGAGCATGATTTTCTCCCGATAGGAGGCCTTAAGGCGTTCAACAAAAAGCTCGGTGAATTTCTCTCGTTGTGGCGTGGTCAATTTTGGCCAGTGTTTTCTGCCCAATGAAAGTTTGGCCATCAGTGGGAAATCGAAGATGGGGACCACGATTTCGCTGATTTGCCTTTCTTTCGCTTTCTGATCTATGTCCTTGTTCTGCAGGACTGAAATAACAGCATCGAACTTGGTTCGCAACAGCTCATTTGGGTCGTTCGGGTCTTTATCAGCTGCGTTGGCGACCTGGCCTGCAACCAAGAAAACCAGAAGGGCACACCAAAGGCTTCTCATGGTCCACTCCTTATGTCTTTTTTACTTCCATGCTAAAGACGATTTTACTGTGGGGCGAGCGAAGCTGCGTAGAAGCTTGCCCACTAAGACCCATAGTTTAAATAGCTTAGCTTGTTCCGGGGCCCCACTTGTTTTTTATCGTCATATTCACTCAATATATTTGACTTCTTTTTGGGCTTTTCCTGCTTTGCCGAACCACCACAGCAGACGGTCTTTTCTGCGGATGGGGATGCTGCAATGCTGTTCTATTCCCATTCAATTGTTGCTGGGGGCTTTCTGCGCTAAGCGCATACCAAAGACCGGTCACCGCAAAATGCGTACCCGGATTGCCGATTACGTCAAGGCTCTCGTCTGTG
>JAUWWJ010000076.1 GCA_030616935.1 Planctomycetaceae bacterium | reverse complement strand
TTTTTCCGGCCCGCACGATATAGCTACGATCTGTGATCGCCAACGTCTCACGCTCGCGGTGATCCGTAATCAGGATCGAAATGCCATCATCCCGTAACCCCATGATGATTTTTTGAATCGAGTGGATTGTCACTGGGTCGATACCAGTAAACGGTTCGTCGAGCAGAATAATTCGCGGTTCGGTGACAAGGCAACGAGCAATTTCAAGCCGTCGCTTTTCACCACCTGAAATATAATGTGCTTTCGACTTTCGAATTCGTGTGATATCAAACTGTTCCATCAACTCTTCACTGCGGCGACGGCGCTCTTTGGGTGGCATGCCAATGAGTTCCATAATTGCCAAAAGATTTTGTTGGACTGTCAGCTTACGAAAAACACTCTGCTCCTGAGCAAGATACCCCATACCACCATCTCGCGACCTCTTAAACATCGGCCACTTTGTAATCTCTTTATCATCCAGGAGCACACGGCCGCCATTTGGAATAACAAGTCCACACGTCATACGAAAACTTGTTGTCTTCCCAGCACCGTTCGGGCCAAGAAGACCAACGATTTCACCCTGCTGAACTTCAAAGGAAACGCCATCGACAACACGACGACGTCCATAAACCTTCACAAGTCCTTCAGCTTTTAACAGTGACATGATCTGTCCTTGATTTCACTTCGTGTCCATCTGGGAGGCACGCTACCTGACCTATCGGATAAACTTCATCCTCGCGAAGTTTGGCCATGAGGGCAATCGCAACTCGCCCAGTATAGGGAGGGTAACCGTCACGTGTCGGGATGCCGTCACCATATGCGGCCAAACAATCGATATTGCTCGGCCTAGAAGCAGTCGCCGCTCAACATAATGGACGTCAATCCAAAGTCGCCCATCTTTACTGGCAGCCGAGTTATCTCCCAACACAAAGAACTGATCAGACTCAAGCGGAAATTCAAGGATGGGTTCATCGCGTATTTCACCTCGGCGACCAAAACCAACAGCACCAATGTAAAAGATATCACGAAGAACTTTGATTGAGGAAACTGCGACAGCGACAGGTTCATCTTCTGCCTTTACTGTAATACCAACAGGCGCAAGGTCTGTTAAGACAGTCGACCCTGGCTCGACAACTTCAAGCACGGGATCACGAGTTGATTCTTTGGTGATCTCAGAATCCCAGAGGACTGGTGTCGCTGTTGGCATGATCTTTTTATCAACAAAAAGCCTCAGTTCATCATCCACATTCGTGAACAGTACTTCCCACGAACCCTTGCCCCGAATCGGAGTTGGTGTTGATGCAGTGATACCACTCGCAGCTTCGAGCGTTGCCGTACCGTCAGTAAGATCAATTGAACAAGAATGTTGCTGCCCACCATCAACGAGATCAAATACGACGCGGCCAGTGTCGGACTTGCTTTCAAGAGCACACTCAACAGCAAGATCACCAACCCAATGACCACCCTGACTGATCGCATTGTAAGCCTGGAAGTCTTTGACGAGGGCAGGTCTGACACCTTTACGGACCTCCAGCCCGAGTCGAACTTCTTTCCAGTCATCTGGCGTCGGGTTGAATCGCTGATACCGAAGACTTGCTGACTGTCCTGCTGAACATGTTGCTGTGAACTGACGCCGGCCCTTTTCTGACTTCCACAAACTCGTATCGGCCCAATCGGTCCAGGCAGAAGGCCACCCCTCTGTCTGCATAAGAGGCGCCGGAAAGTTATTGTCGTGGACAACCTGTAACATGGCCTGCATCACATGCGGCGGTTTCCGGGCAATCGTAGCTGGCTGCCCGTCACGACTCGTCCAGATGTCTCCTCCAGCAATACTCACCAATTCATTCGGCAAACCGACAAGTCTTTTAATGTAGTTTGTATTTGCTCCTTCAGGATACTTGAAGACGATAACATCCCACCGATTTGGTTCTCGAAAGTCGTACGCAAATTTATCAACAAGAATTCGGTCGCCGTTGTACGAAGGATAGCGCGCGTCGTATGTAACAGAAGGCCCCTCGCCCTCAATCAGCTTCATCACATTTCCACAATTTGGGCAGGTCGCCGAGGCAATCATCTTGCCGGCGAGTCGCATTTTAAGTACTGACAATTTTCCACTTGGTGACTCAAGGTCAGCAATCTGTTGCTGCGCGACGTCTCGCTGCTGTAGCCCTGCGGATGAATCAGCAGCCAACCGTCGGAGCCGTTCAAGCTCGCGATTCAATCGACCTAATTCGGTTCGCAGGGTGTGCGATTGATCATCTTCTTCTCGACTGGCTCCAGCCTGAAAATTAAAATCACACTCACTGCAATCAAGATCTTTATGTCGACCCATGAGCGTTGGAGCCATGGAGCCGGTTGGGATGACAAAAGCTTCTGCCTCAAATGCACGAAATAGAAGAGCCAGTGTAAATGCAATGACGAGAGATTCGACTGTTTCTCTTCCAAATCCTAGAGGACCACGAACAACATCTTGTTGTGTCGGCCCATCCGCAGTTTCATCTGAAAGACCAGGTATTACCGGTTGGTTCTTTTTATTTTTCCCATCTACCATTGTGCATTATTCCTTCGACTGGGAACCGAGTGCCTGATCAACTGCTCGGCGTACGTCATCATAGGTAAAAGTTCTTCCAAGCTTTTCACTGGCATACTCATCATCAAATTGTTGTATCAGCGTACCATTACGATCCCAGACCATAACGGCGGGGACACTCGTAATGTTCATTTTTTTATACAAGGCGTCTGCCTCATCACGATTGAGTAGATTCTCAATATCGCCCGCCGAAACCTGCTCCAAAAACTTTCTCACTGGCTCGAGTACGTCTTCAGGCACACCGAACCCCTCAAAGTCAAACGATAGTGAAAGACACGACACTGTGTCACCATAGTCTTTTTTGAGGTCGACAAGACCCGGAAATTCCTTAACGCATGGTGGGCATGATGTACTCCAGCAGTCGAGGATAACGACCCGTCCACGATGTGACGCGATCCGTCTTACTATTTCCGAATGATCAGCAACGGCAATAGACACAGGGTTTGCGACCGGCTGTTGGGCGACGGCCTGCGGACCATGAACATCAGGTGAATCACCATACCACCCACAGCCAGCAATCAAAATTGCACCGACGAACAACATGAGCCGCTTTGGAAATTGTGCGTTTCGTGTCATGCTACTGCTCATGTCATCGCCTACAGGACCATCGTTTGAACATATTCGACATCGACCGCCACACCCCTTGGCTGGTCCTCGTGACCTGGTTGTGGCCTGCCCTGCTTTTCGCAGTAAAGTAAATCTCTCCAATATCGTACGAACCTGTGGATGTTTTGGCATCCGTCATTTAATTACCTGCGGTTCTAGCAAGCTCGATGAGAAAATCGCTCGGGAAGCAGCACAGGAAATTTCAATCGAGGTTCATCGAAGCCTACCGCCTGTCCTTGATAAAATGAGACTCGCAGGCTGGGAACTGGTTGGTCTTGAACAGTCAACCCATTCTGAATGCCTTTTTTCATTTCCGTTTGTAAGCAAGACTGTCCTTGTCATTGGGAATGAGCGGCTTGGCATCGAGCCAGAGATTCTGAGCCGACTCGATCGTGTTGCGGAAATTCCAATGGCTGGGCTACCCCATAGTCTGAATGCAGCGACATCAACTGCTGTCGCCGTATACGAATATTGCCGGCAGTTTCCAAACGGCACACCAAAGCCCTCAACAGGTGTGAGCTCATGACTTTGGTCATTGGCATTGACGAAGCAGGCTACGGACCAAACCTTGGGCCGCTTGTTATCGGTAGCTCATCATGGCAGATCGATGAACTGCAATGTGATCATTTATCCACAAAGGTAGCAGACCAGTTTATTCAATTACAAAATGATATTCACGACGACTATCGTGCAGGACGCGGACCACCTTGGGGTGATTCAAAAAAAGTATTCACTCGCAAAGGCACGAAGTCCGAAACCCTTGAACCATTAGAGCGAGGCGTGTTCGCGGCGGTTCAAATAGCAACAAACACTCTGCCGGAGACCAGCGATAGCCTTCTCTCGTTACTCGCACTGAAATCGCCCGCTCATTCCGAGCTCACCTGCTGGAAAAAACTCAATGCGGTGACACTGCCGCTTGCAACAAAAGTGCCACACGCTATTCAACAGGCTGAGCAGGCAGCCAAACAATTGCGTACTCATGCCATTCGGCTTACGGGCCTAGCCTGTCGATGGATATTTCCAGAGACGTTCAATGCTGCACTCGACACTGGAATGAATAAATCGGACATTCTGTCACAAGCATCCCTGCAACTTGCCTTTGATCTTCGCAACCAGCACCCCCACATGCCTGCTGTTGTCTGGTGCGATCGGCATGGTGGCCGCAAACGATATGCAGGTGTTGTTTCACACTGCTTTGATGCTGCACGAGTTGAGCCACTATCAGAAACAACTCGCTACTCACATTACCGTATTCATGACAGCGAATGTCCTACATTCATTCATTTTTCTGTAGGTGGTGAATCTCAGCTACCTGTCGCCGTTGCGAGTATGACAGCGAAATACACACGTGAGCTCGCAATGGATGTGTTCAATAGCTTTTGGACAGATCACATACCATCACTCCAGCCAACGGCTGGCTATCCGGTCGATGCCCGACGCTGGTGGCACGAGACAAAAAAAGATCGTCACCGCATGAGTATCAGCGATGACATCCTCTGGAGAAAATCCTGACTTGCTCAAGAACGAGAAGGTATTCACAATATTTTTATGCATATGTTCCCAACACAACTCTATATTATTCGTCATGCGTGGGCCGAAGAATGCGGCCCCGACCAAGACGATTATGACCGTCGGCTGACTAAAAAAGGACGTAAACGATTCGAACAGTTCATTCGCTTCATGCAAGGCTTTGGACTGGAGGTTGACCTGATCGTTACAAGTCCGTTGGTGCGAACCCGTGAGACAGCAGAAATCATGGTCGATATGCTCAAAACTCCCCGCCTCGAAATTCATGACTCGCTTGCTCCCGGGTCGGATTGGCAAGAAATAGCTGAGTGGACAACTGAAGAAAACGTCGCCAAGGTCGCATGGGTGGGGCATGCTCCATGTGTTGGCCGACTTGTTGCTCGATCGATTGGAGACGGCAACGCCGCTATTCGCATGCAAAAAGGTGCCATTGCCTCAATCTGTCTGGATAATGGGCTTAGTCGGCCGGGAGAACTTCAATGGCTCGTCACAGCACAAATCATTGAAGCAGCGGTTTAGCTACCGCATACTTTGATTTGAAGATAGTGAATCAATATGTAACGATCTCAAGGAATGCTTCTCTGTCCTTTATGAGGAATACCATCATGAAACGACTCAAGAACTATCAAATGAAAGCTGTCTATATAATTTGTTTCCTAAGCCTAGGTACGTGGTTTCCTGGATGCACTTCAAAGGAGCCACCTCCAAGTGAAGTTATTGAAATTGAGACTATTGAAATTCTTGATCTCAATAAAAATGATGGGTCAGTAAAGCCTAGTACTGCTGAAACAGAAGTTGATAAAGCTCGCGCTGCCCGGCAATCAGCTGATGCAGCAAAGGCTGCTGCTGATCGAGAAATAGAAGCCGCAGAAAAATCAGTCTCTCAATCAGACAAGCAGCCAACTGGCACAGTAGAATCCGAAGTTACTGACAAAAGTGAACCCAAAGAACCTCCCTCTGATGCCAGTAACTAAATCACCGCACCTGCTCCTACCGGATGCTGATGTATCCGGCCCTTTATTTGTTGGAATTGATCTAGGCGGCACTAATATCAAAGCAGCGCTGGTTGATGACCATGGCCACATGGTGGCATTTCATACCGAACCAACCAATGTCCAAAACGGGCCCGATGATGCTGCCGTCCGAATGGGACATTCTGTTGAGCTTCTGGCACGTTGTGTTGGTCTTGCTCGCTCTGACATAGCGGCTGTTGGTCTCGGCACTCCAGGCCCACAGAATCTCGCAACCGGCGTTTTACTCAAACCCGGCAATCTTCCTGGTTGGGAGAATTTTCCGGTGCGTGATCGTGTCGCTGAGCATTGTGGCCATACCGTCACATATGCAAATGATGCAACCGCGGCTGCATACGGAGAATTCTGGGTGGGTTCCGGACGAGATGACACGAGCCTCATTCTCCTGACGCTTGGTACAGGAGTTGGTGGTGGCATCATCATTGGTGACATGACTATTGAAGGGGCACACAGCCACGGGGCGGAGTGTGGGCACATTATTGTCGACTCCTCACCTTCAGCTCGTATGTGCCCGTGCGGGCAACCAGGTCATCTTGAAGCCTATGCAAGTGCCACAGCACTCAAAGCAATAGCCTCTGAACGGATTCGTGATGGTGGTACCGGAACTCTGGCAGATGCTGTCAATCAGGGAGAACCCTTAACGCCCATCCTGATAGGGAATCATGCTGAACAAGGAGATCAACTGGCAATGAGCCTCATCATGGAGACGGCTGATTGGCTTGCTATCGGGATTGTGACACTCATGCATACTATTGATCCATCAGCTATCATCCTAGGAGGAGCAATGACGTTCGGCCGGGATGAACACCCCGTTGGACAAGCATTTCTTGACCGTATCGACACGTCCGTCCGCCGCCATACATTCCCAACACTCGCAAAAAAGACAGCCCTTCGATTCGCTACGCTTGGCGGTAATGCAGGCTCTATTGGTGCAGCCGGCCTCAGTCGGCTCGCATGGAAACAGCAGCATTCTCACACGCACGCCTAGACACCCTCATCATCTCACGGAAAGATTTCCTGAATGCCGTTCGACTGCAAGCATATTCGCAACTTTTCAATCGTTGCTCACATCGATCACGGCAAAAGTACGCTGGCCGACCGATTGCTGGAGAACACTGGCACGGTTGAAAAACGCCAACTGAAGACACAAATGCTCGACGACATGGAGCTTGAGCGGCAGCGGGGTATCACCATCAAAGCTCGAGCCGTTCGGATGGAATACCGTCACAATGGAGAGTTATACGAACTCAATCTGATTGATACGCCAGGCCACGTCGACTTTCACTACGAGGTCTCACGCTCTCTCGCCTGCTGTGAGGGAGCTGTTTTGCTTGTTGATGCGTTTCAAGGTGTTGAAGCTCAAACAGTTGCCAACGCCTATGCAGCCATCAATGAAGATCTCGAAATTGTTCCTGTTATCAACAAGGTTGATCTTGTTCATGCACGTGTCGATGATGTCCTTCTTGAAATGGAGCAGTCGCTTGCTATTGAATCAGAAGAAGTCATTCGCGCCAGTGCAAAGACTGGTATCGGTATTGATGACCTTCTA
>JAUWWJ010000234.1 GCA_030616935.1 Planctomycetaceae bacterium | reverse complement strand
CTCGCAGGAAAAAAATCTTGAACCCCGCTGCTAAAAGAATTTCACTACACAGCTTGGCAAAATGTTCTGAACGATGCCGTGTGTCATACGCAATGGTACAACTAGGCTCACTCCCTGCCGTACGAGTCGCCATGACATACTCAGCAAGGCCCTGGGCACTTTCTCCAATCGTGCGGTCGTTAATTGCATTGGATCCAACCGGAAACATTTTCCCGCGCCGTCCCCCAGTGCCAAAGGGAATAACTGTCCAGTAGGCATCGTCCAGTGCCTTCCAAATTTGCTTATCTACTTTTGCACGAACAATGAGATCAGCAAGCTGCTCAGCAAACTCTGCATACCGCGGTTCCCTCAACCAAGTTTGCATAGTCGCCAAAGAATGGTCAGTAATCACACCATTTTGATGGGCTTCATTCAAACGTGCGAGACAATCAGTCACTAAATCAGCAGACATTGACGCCATCAATTACTCCATAGAAACACGGGTGTTCGTTCGGTTTTGTTTAGATTTATACTCCCCAACTCGAAAACATGCAGCTATTTCCAATGGAAAACCTATGAAGAATGATAACGCAACGAATTCAAAACATTCTGAACCACTTATTGTCAGCGTCTCAGGACTCCGAGGAATCGTCGGGGAATCGCTTACTGACGATGTTGCAGCGGCATATGCCTGCAGTTTCATCGAAACCCTTCCTGCCGGGCCAGTTGTAATCGGAAGAGATGGTCGGAAATCTGGACCAGCACTCAAAGAGTCCATCAACAAGGCAATTGTCGCCAGTGGTCGAGATGTGCTCGACTGCGATGTCGCTTCAACACCAACAATCGGAGTTGCTATCGTTGAAAATAATGCAGCCGGTGGCATACAAATATCAGCCAGCCATAATCCAGCGCCGTATAACGGACTCAAGCTTTTCTCATCAGGCGGCCGTGTTCTACCTGCTGTAGCTGGCGACGCGGTGCGTTTACGATTTGAGGCTCTTCGAAGGTCCCCACCAAAGACCCAAAAGAATTCTACACAGGGGAGTGTTCGTGCAATTGAAAGTACACTTCCACATCTCCACAAGGTTCTTTCGATTGTTAATGTCGATTCCATTCGTAAGGTGCAACCAAAGGTGTGGATAGACTGCGGCCACGGTGCGGGCAGTCGACTGGCACGACCACTCCTTGAGGCGCTTGGCTGTGAAGTCACTGTTGTTGGAGAGCCTCCTGACGGCCAGTTTGAACATGAACCTGAACCAACCGCAGATAATCTCATTGACTGGTTGCCCCGGATACCAGCGGCCGGGGCTGACATTGGTTTCTTCCAAGATCCCGATGCGGACAGACTCGCTGTAGCAAGTCATGACGGGGTTTATTTGGGTGAAGAATTAACGCTTGCCCTTGCAGCAGATGCCGTACTCATGAAATCACCTGGTCCGGTCGTCATTAACTGCTCGACAAGCCAGCTCACTGCGCATCTTGCAAAACTTCATGGCTCACCATGCACGCTTTCAGCTGTTGGTGAAGCGAATGTTGTCGATGAGATGCTGAAGAGGAATGCTGTTTTAGGAGGCGAGGGGAACGGCGGCGTAATTGATCCTCGTGTTGGGCTGGTTCGAGACTCCTTTGTCGCAATGGCTCTTATTCTGGAACGCATGGCCGAAGGCGGAGTACTCACACCTCTTACCAGCCTGATCAAAGACTTCCCTCCTCTTACGATCAAGAAAACAAAAATCGTGCTTCCTTTCGGTTGGTCCAAACAAGATATAAAAGAATCCTTTCAACGTGTTGCTGATACCTTTCCTGAGGCAACCGTAAGCCGGCTCGACGGTGTCCGGATTGCATTTGCTGACGGTTGGTTGCTGGCGCGTGCGAGTAACACTGAGCCTATTGTGCGAATCATTGCGGAGTCTACTGATGAGCAACAGGCAATGTCTGTAATCGAGCAGGCTACCAAGGCATTACTTGATCATTCGTGATGCCGCCATACGCGACTTGCTCAGCGTGCCGGCAGTTGTATTTTCATGGCTTCCATCAGTCGTTTCATATCTTCCCAGACATCTCGTTTTGCTGAAGGGTTCCGAAGGAGGTAGGACGGATGGTAGGTACACATGACACGACTCCCGTGGTATTCAAACCACTTTTTCCGAAGTGATCCTATTGAATCTGTTGTTTCAAGCAGCGCATGAGCAGCACTTGCACCAAGACAGCAGATATATTCTGGTTGCACTGCCTTGAGCTGGTGCTCAAAAAAGGAACGACAATTCTCGACCTCTTCGGGCAAAGGGCGGCGATTTTCAGGCGGCCGACATTTCAACACATTGAGGATATAGACCTCTTCGCGAGAAAGAGTACATGCCTCTATGATTTTCGTCAGCAGTTGTCCGGCACGACCAACAAAGGGAATGCCTGACGCATCTTCATCTGCTCCTGGTGCCTCACCGAAAAAGCAGAGTCGAGCATTTGCGGAGCCAACACCAAAAACTGTCTGTGTACGAGAAGATGCGAGCTGCGGACATTTCTGACACCCGGCTACTTCCTCACGAAGAACCTGAAGCAGTTGGTCAGTATGATTCGAACCGTCCGCTCGTTCTCGAACATTTGCAGAATCTATTTGCCTCCCAGCAGGCCCGCCAGAGTACCTCTGGGTCTTCGGCAAGCATGTTACTCCTGCTAATTCCAGACTTTGCAATCGTTGTCGTACTGCCCGCTCTGACATTCTGCCTATCCGTAAGTTCCAAGATCTATAACGCCTTACGAAAACGCTTTGGCCCGCGCTTCCTTCCAAGAAGCGACGGTGCTGGTTTCGGAGCAGCCGGGGCTTCTGCTACCGAGTCACCAAAACCCTTGCCATCTCCAGATTGCTGTTTGTGAGCGGGAAGCGAAGCAGTCGGTTTGGGATCGAGCGCAGAGAATCCAGCGATTTCACTTCTTTCCAAGAGTTTATCGATACGCATTTCAATACGAGTCAGTTGCGTGCCTTCCTCCGGAGCGACAAACGTGTAGGCGATACCCTCTCGGCCCATCCTGCCAGTTCTACCAACCCGATGAACATAGTCATCGCAGAACTCTGGTATGTCGTAATTAATAATGTGCGAAACACCGGAAACATCGATGCCGCGACCCACAACGTCTGTTGCCACCAGAACCTGTATCTGGGCTTCACGAAATTGTCGCATTACTCGATCTCGCACATTCTGTGCGAGGTCACCATGAATGCATGCGACACTAGTCTTCTTGTCTTTCCTACGTCGCTGGAGACGCTCATGGATTTTATCAGTTCCCCGTTTTGTTCGACAGAAAACAATAGCCTGTCGGGGCTGCTCACGTTCGAGTAATTGCTCGAGCAAGGCAAACTTACGCGAGGGATCAACTGTGAAATAAAACTGCTCAATTGTTTCAACAGAAATTTCATTTGTTGAAAAGTCGAGAATCTCCGGATCCCGCATATATCGAGTTGCTAATCTTGCCACAGGTGGCGGAACGGTAGCAGAGAGCAGCAGAGTTTGTCTACTCTGAGGGCAGCGACGAAGGATCTTTTCGATATCTGGCCGAAAGCCAATATCTAACATGCGATCAGCCTCATCGAGTGTTGCAAGCTCGAGAGTACCTAGCATAAGTGTGCCACGACTCATGTGATCAAGAACTCTTCCCGAGGTACCAACCACGACTTCCGGATTTTTTGCGAGCTTATCGATCTGAGCCTTGATGGGCTTTCCACCATAGACAGCAACACATCGAAGCTTGGATCCTGCTGCAAGTTTTTCAAATTCATCACGAACCTGAATAGCTAATTCCCGCGTTGGCACCAGAACAAGTGCCCGAACACCGTGGCCTCGTCCTGGACTTCGTGTAAGTAACTCGAGTATCGGAAGTACAAACGACGCGGTCTTACCCGTTCCAGTCTGAGCTTGTCCGAGTACATCAACTCCTGCAATTGCCCTTGGAATCACTCCTGACTGAACCGGAGTCGGCTGAGTGTATCCGGCTCGATCCACTGCTTGGAGAGTCGTGGCAGAAAGTCCAAGTGTCTTGAAGTCTCCATTGTTGTTTTCTGCTTGAATTGGCTTGGTGTAAGCATTCGCAGATGGCGATGCTTCTTCTTGTGCGTTCCCCCGGCCTTCCGTGCCTTGGGATGAACGTCTATCTGCCTCGGCCGGGCGACGCCGCCGGGGCTGTTCTTG
>JAUWWJ010000225.1 GCA_030616935.1 Planctomycetaceae bacterium | reverse complement strand
CCTCGATTAAAGAAGATCGTTGCAACCAAGACTTTTTTTGAAAGCCATATCGGTGACGCAATTGATGAATTTCAATTACTAGCTATCTACTTTGGAATCATTTCTGCATATGACAAAGCCGAGGACGTGCGTTCAAGTTGGAAGAAAAATGCAATAGGCTATCGTGAACGATTTGAAAGGTCAGCATATCGCTGCGATCGGGAAGGTGGATCTTCATTTGCCGCCGCAACTGCCGCTGTCGGAGAACTTGAGAATTTGATCCGTGGTGAGGCTGGGAACTTCAAGAACGATGACGAACAGTTCCAATGGAGCCAGATATGCGAAAGATCATTACTTATGCGTCGCCTGAAACTTGCTGACGAAAGGCTAACCTCAGGAACTGCCTCAGAGGAAATTTTTTCTAACTCGACCGATCAGTTAGTTCATGCTGCCGAAATAGTTGCGTGCTTTGGAGAATTACTCGTGCAACCAGAATTTGTTGACTGGGATGACTCTGACTACAAAATCTATGCTGAGAAAATGAAGAAGCATGCCTTGGAAGTGCGGACTGCTATCAACGAAGGAAATTACGATAATGCCAGAACTGCAGCAAAGGCAATAAACCAATCCTGTTCAGCGTGCCATGCCGACTATCGATAACGCCTCGTATAAAGTAGAGCCGACACCGCCCTCTCGCCCCTACCTACACAGCCATTCCAATGGGCTCAAGTCAATCAACTCGGCCAATCCAGCTTCAGCGAGCTCACTGCCCGTAACATACCGATGCTGGTCACACCATTGCTGAATCAAGCTAGCGGCATCAGAGCCCTCCGCGACTCCAAACAAATGGATCAAAAGCTTGTCCATTTCAAGTTCAAGGCTGGCAAAGTGACGCGACCATTCGGCCGCCTCACGAATACCAACCTGCTCCTCGCTTTGCCATTTCATGGGATGAAAAAGCAATACGCTCGACGCCGTAACGAGCCGGCGAGTGCATGCCGCAAACGGCCAAACTGCTGCCGAAGAGCATTCTCCTGTCACAATTCCCGTCGCCTGTAAACTACGTAGGCGAATCATGCTGACCAAAGAATTCGCAGTGTACGGGTTCCCGCCAGGTGAATCGAAATAAATAGTGCACTGGCTACCAGGCTCAACTCCAAGCAATTTATCAACAAGATCCGTAGCGTTCTCTGTAAGGTCACCTACTATGGCAACTTCTACTGGGACATCCTCACCACCATTTTCTTCTGACGATGAATGGTCTGGCTCAGTACTTTTTGAAAAATGGGCCATTCATTTTCTTTCTGAAGAAGATGTTTATACTGATTACTTCTGTGCTATGCCGATATACTCATGCATTAGTATATCGATGCTTTTCAGAAATAATGCTCTCAATTCGATTGCCAGATTTTTTCGAGACAACAACTCTTCAGTGTACTCTCATGGGTATCATTTGCATTTGCCCAAATGGGCACCGCACGAAATTGAAAGATCGTTTTGCTGGCTTGCGAGTACGCTGCCCGCAGTGTGGTGAGAAGTTTAGAGTCGCCCCTCACGATCACCAGACGAGAGAACAGACATCGGCCATAACGCCATCTTCTCCACCTACTAGTCAAGTAGAGTTCGATTCACCATTTAGTGACGATGGATCAAACTCACGAGACCTGCGTCGTCAACCCACCGCGACCGCAAAACAGAGTGCGGGTACTATTCCATCAATACTCAATGAAGACCCTAATCAGTTATGGCGAATCGCACCTCCCGGTGGTGAACCGAGCAGTGCAATGGAAGGCACGGAGCTGCTCGCCTTATTGTCGTCCTCAAAAATTAACGCAAATGTATACGTTTGGCGGACTGATTGGGCTGAGTGGAAACCAGTGGCAAATGTTTTTCCCAATTTTTTTGGAAAATAATAGCACGCCTTAACAAGCCAGGGTGGGCCTTCTACACGCAGAGAAAAACTCTTTCACCTACCAGCTAGTCGTACCTTATGTAGAGATCGGTTCATAATGAAGTCTCTGGATTGCATTGACGCCCTTCACTTGTGAGGACTTCGCATGGACACTGATCCTACACCCTTGGTTGACATTCTTTCCGATATCCAACTGACTGTCTTGAAATCGGAATTATTGAATTCCAACCAATCGTATCGTGAAATTATTCTTGATAGCGCGAACCTCGAATCACATCAAGCTTCTAACATTTTCATTGAGCAAGCATTCATCGCTGACACAGATTTTTCAAACGGAAGATGGACAGGCCTCGAACTCATTGAGTTGCTATGCCGCAACTGTAATGCTGCAAACGTTGACTGGTCAGGCGCACGAATGACGGACACTGAGTTTCATCGTACTCGGCTTACCGGATGTAACCTTTCTGGCACAAACCTTCGCAATGTACTGTTCTACCGCTGCAAACTTGATTTATCATTATTTCATGACTCCCAACTCACTGGATGCCTATTCCAAGAATGCGACCTTCGGGAAGCAGATTTCCAGAACACAGCACTCAAGCGGGTTATTTTCCGAGACTGTGACCTGCGTAACACACGCTACCCCAGTACGTCACTTTCAGGAATTGATTTGCGAGGTTCTCAGTTAGCAGGCATGCATGCGGATACCAATGAACTACAAGGGGCTTTAGTTGATCCGTTTCAGGTTGCAGACATTGCATCAATGCTTGGGCTCGTCGTCGAAAGGTTGCCGACGGAGAGCATAAACGAATACAATAGTGAAATTCGCTATCCATCTGCGGGAAAACACACACTTATTGAACCGGATGGTGATGGTCAGTGACAATAAACTTGACTTCTAGCGCACCGCCGTGCCACTTGCTCGTTATGCAACAATTGTAAATCAACACCTCCCAAGGCATTCTTATGAAATTACGATCCAACTCTACTATGCATTTGTCTCTATCCCGACTTTTAATAGGGTTGAGCATGTTGTCTGTCGCAATGCTTTTCATTATGCCAGTTCATGTTGTGTTAGCTGACGCTAACGCTGAGTTCACAGTCGCAAATGGTGAATTATCACTTGCTGCTCCTGCTGGCTGGAAGCAAGTTCAGCCTCGATCTCGAATAGTCGAGACTGAATTTGCTATCGAGCCAGTGAAGCCTGATGACCAGCCAGGACGTATGACTTCGATGGGCGCTGGCGGGAGCATTGAGGCCAATATTGCAAGGTGGTACGGGCAATTCAGCCAGCCAGACGGCTCATCTACGAAGGATAAAGCGGTCCTGAAAACATTACGTATTGCAGGATGCAAAGTAACGTGTGTTGATGTATCAGGAACCTTCAAAGATATGCCTGGTGGCCCCTTCGCGGGAGGACAGTCAATAGACCGCCCAAATTACCGCATGATGGCAGCTATTATTGAAACACCTGACAAAGGCAATTACTTCATCAAATTTTATGGACCTGCAACAACTGTAGAGGCATCAGCGGACGGTTTTCAAAAAATGATTGAAGGCATGGTCTCCACAAACTGATACCTCTCTTTCTTCTTTCGCAAAGCTCACCTCCCTCAATAGTCAAAAGGCAGTAATGAAAATCCAGGAGTTCTTAGAACACCACGGGATCGAGGGTAATCCCTTTGCTGAAGAGGATGCCCAAAATGACACCGTGTTTAAGCGAACATGCTTAGAATCCACATTTCACCCCGGCTGGGACAAGATCTATGGATCTCCAGAAGACCCGAGCACATCGATTGTTTTTGGTGAAAAGGGCGCTGGCAAAACAGCGCTCAAACTGCAAATGGTTCGGCAATTTGAACGCCATAACGAAACAAGTAGAGGCCCCGACGGAAGCAAAAAGCCTTCTTTTGTCGTCATCTACGATGACTTCAATCCGTTCCTTGACCGGTTCGTCAGCCGCAGCGGAAGACACCGGCCCGTCGAGAAGGCGCTTGGGCATTGGAAACTGTGGGATCATATGGATGCCATCCTCTCCCTGGCAGTCACCCAGCTCGTCTCAGCAATTATTCATCGTTCAAAAACAGAACCAGTCGGTGATGGCAAGAGTCATGCGTGGAGTGGGCCACACGCCCGTGACCTCACTTTGCTTGCTGCACTTTATGATCAATCGACAGCTGAAACTTTCCCTTCTCGCTGGAGAAAACTTCGCTGGCGAGTTGGTTACGGATCTATCCTTGGCCGTTGGCCGACCTTCTTAGGATTAGCGTCTACTGTACTTTTTGTGGCAGCTCTTGCCACCAGCATTTCGACAAAAAATTTAGATTGGCTGGCACTCTGGTGGCCGTGGTTCATTTTGGCTGGAACCTGGATTCCGTGGTTATGG
>JAUWWJ010000054.1 GCA_030616935.1 Planctomycetaceae bacterium | reverse complement strand
TTCCGCCCTTCCTCCATTTCGTCGACTGGGTAGAATATTTGGCGCAAGTTCTGTTGTCCTGGCTGTCTATGATGAGCCTAATTTATTTCAACCAACAGGATTTTCTCGACTCGAGGCACTCACAAAACATTTGTCTCAAATCCCTGATGTGCACACCACAACAAGTTTAGCAACCACGCCGCTTGGACCTGGCATCATCCACACCGATACAAACCAGACTGCTGAAAACCTCGTGAAGCTTATGGAAGGATACGCGGTTGGCACAGATCGAAAGACTGCAGCCGTCATATGTGTTCTAAGTGACAAACAAGAAGACCCAGACATTCAGCAAGGACGCACCGGAGAAACAATTGATGCTATCAGAACAATTGTAGAGGAGTATCCAGGCGGAACGATTGCCGGTGAGCCCGTGATGCTTCGAGATGGCTTTGCAATGCTACGTCGTGATGGAAATGTACTTGGTGTTACAGCAGATGTACTCGCTTCTGTTGTCCTACTGATCCTATTCCAAAGTGTCCGATGGCTCTTTGCGCCACTTGCTGTAGTTCTTCTCGCCCTATGGTCTACCCGTGGCTTACTTGCGATGGTTGGGCAGAAACTCACCATGGTATCCACAATGCTTTCTGCAATGGTCACAGTGGTGGCAATTGCGACCACTGTCCACATAATCGTGGAATTCAGGCGACGACTAGGGAACGGTGAGGCACCACAGTTAGCGCTGACAAATACAATCCAAACCCTATTCTGGCCCATTGTTGCAGCCATCATCACTGACATGATTGGGTTTGGTTCACTCATTGCAAGCAATGTCGGTCCTGTCCATGATTTTGGCATAATGACGGCACTCGGTGCCGGCATGGTGCTCATTTCTGCTGGGCTTGTCATTCCTTGGTTCGCCCTTGTTGGAAACAAGAATGAGGCGCACAGCAGTAATTGGGGACAGAAACAGCTCGACAGCCAACTCAATCGTATCGTTTCGAGGATTATTCAGCATCCGAAACCGATACTTTCAATGTCGTTGGGAATTATTGTCTTTACTGGACTCGGATTATTTCAACTCCGGGTTGAAACAGATTTCACGAAAAACTTTCGTCCAGAAAGCCCCATAGTAAGATCTTACGACATGATTGAGTCCCAACTTGGAGGAGCTGGGGTATGGGATATTCTCATTCCAGTCAAGCAACCAATCGATGCCCGAACTTTGGCCCGAGTAGGTGAACTCGAAAAACGCATTCAAAGTAAATCAACACGTAACACAACAACTCATGGACTGACGAAAGTCCTGAGTATTGTTGATATCCTTGATGCCATTTCACCAATTCCTTTAGCTGATTTACAAAACTCTCCTACCGGTAACATGATCGTTGGAACAGCTGTCACCTTTTTTCAGCAACAAATGCCGCAACTTGCTGCAAGTCTCATAGGCACAGATCCGCTGGACGATTCAACGTGGCTGAGAGTCATGCTACGAGCACGCGAAAAGCAACCTGCCCTTCTTAAGAGATCACTGATTGATCATGTCCAAAAGACGGTTACAGAAATGTTCCCACCAACAAAAACCACTCCTACCGGAGAAGTGACTGGTTTCTTTGTTCTGCTTGCTCAGCTTGTGGAGCGAATGATAAAAGATCAGTGGCTCACTTTCCTGATCGCAGCAATTGGTATCTTTGTTTTCCTGTCATTCGGTTTTCAGAGTATGATCATTGGTGGCATCGCACTCGTTCCAAACATACTGCCAATTATTTTCATTCTTGGCGTCCTTGGCTGGACAGGCGAGCCCATAAACATGGGGACTGCAATGATTGCTGCTGTCTCTCTTGGGCTCTCGGTGGACAGTTCCATTCACTACACAACTGCCTTTCGTCGACAACTCTTACAGCACGGTAGTGTTACCGAGGCCCTTCATTCTGCTCATCAGACTGCTGGACGGGCGATGATCTTTTCAACACTTGCCCTAGTTGTTGGCTTTCTCGCATTAACAACAAGTGAATTCATACCTACCGTCTCTTTTGGAAGACTCTCCTGCCTGACTTTAATGGGCGGACTCGTGGGAAATTTACTCGTTCTTCCAGTTCTTCTTTCCCTTGCAGCACGACGATTTCATTGGGCGAGTTGAAGCCCAATAGGCCGCCTGCCACACTCCATACAGAAAACTCACTGATAGCTGAGAACACTAGGAGAAAACCCCATAATGTCGTTTGAATTTCTACATTCCTCACAAAATGATTCTACGAATTCTGCTATTCAAGCAGATCCATCTGCCGTGCCAGCTCGCTCGAGGCTGATGTCCTTGTCGTATTTCTTGATTCTAATGGTCTTCGTGGACCGGTCGTAGAAATTGATGAAGCGACAGGAGGACTTCTTCAGCAGCTTTACAAACAAGGAGAAATCACCGGGAAACGCTATGAATGCGTCCCGCTCTATGCCCCCCAAGGCCTTGCCTGCAAACAATTGCTTGTAGTCGGAATCGGTTCCCACGATGAGGTAGATGCTGGCATATTATACGAAGCATCTGGAGCCGCGGCACGACGACTATCCGGCAAACCGCGAGCAACTGTCGGATTTCTGGCTGACGGAAATTGGTCAAACGACCAGCTCGAACAAGCTGTCGCTGGCGCGACAATGGGTACCTCTGGCCAGGATTTATATCGATCAGAAAAACACCAAACACCTTTTGAGAAAACTGTCTGGTTACAAGCTCCCGTGGAAGTTGTCGAGCGTGGGCATGTTACCGGTGAGGGCGTAAAACTCGCCAGGCGACTTGTCAACATGCCGCCAGATGACCTGTACCCGGAAACATTTGCTGAAGAAGCAGCAACAATAGCAGGCCGAGTTGGACTGGAAATTGAAATCTGGGATCAGGCTCGACTCGAGCGAGAACGGTGTGACGCATTGCTTGCCGTTGCCCGAGGCAGTACCCGTTCGCCTCGCATTGTTCTTTTGCATTACAGAGGCCCAGGGTGCAATGACACATCTCCAAAGGTAGCTTTTGTTGGCAAGGGTGTTACCTTTGATTCTGGAGGTCTTTCTCTAAAGACTTCAGAAGGAATGCTTGCCATGAAATGTGATATGGCTGGAGCTGCTGCTGCACTTGGTGCCATAGCATCGATAGCAGCACTGAAAATACCGGTGCACGTGGTTGCCGCCGTTGGGCTTGTTGAGAACATGACCGGTGGCAATGCGTACAAACTTGGTGACGTAGTGACCGCCCGAAGTGGCACAACAATTGAAATTCACAACACAGACGCTGAAGGGCGAGTTGTTCTTGCCGATGTACTGGACGTTGTGGCTGATCTAAAGCCAGACTGCATTATTGACGCGGCCACGCTGACTGGGGCATGCATGGTGGCTCTGGGTCGTGATATAGCTGGTGTCTTCACAAACAATCAGCCTTCTTGCGATGTTCTCAAGAATGCAGCACGTTCGGTTGGAGAACGGGTCTGGCAACTACCAATGGACAAGGACTTTGATAGTCAAATCAGTAGTGATGTAGCCGACATAAAGAATGTTGGTGATGGTCGACTTGGTGGCGCAATCACTGCCGCAAAACTCCTTGAGCGATTCGTTCGGGATATACCTTGGATACATGTTGATATCGCTGGGCCAGCTTTTGCTGACAAACCACGACCATCAATTGCAGGCGGTGGCACTGGTTCAATGGTTCGATCTTTTATCGAGTTCACAAAACGAATTGCATCGAAGAACGAGTAGTAACGACCGCTTTTAGAAAGACACCTGAGGACTCGTAGTAACACTCGTTTTTTTCAACTGAAGCAACGGGCTGTTAAAGTGATGTCATCACTCCAACAGACTTTCGAGTTCTTCAACTAATTCACCAAACCTCTTAAGAGCCAGTCCCACATGCTCAGGTGTCTCAAGATCTACACCCGCGTCACGAAGCAAATCGAGTGGCCATTCCGAGCACCCTCCACGCAAAAACTTGAGATAAGCAGCCAACTCTTCTGGGCCGCCTTCAATGACACGCTTTGAGAGTGCGATAGATGCTGACAGCCCTGTTGCGTACTTATAAACGTAAAAAGCACGGTAAAAGTGAGGTATTCGTAGACTCTCAAGTTCGAGTTCTTCATCAATAGCGAAGCCCGATCCAAAATAAGCTGTGAGCAACTCTCGATACAGTGTGCGGATTTTTTCGAGCGTCAGGGGCTCGCCCGATTCAACTGAGGCGTGACTCATGCGCTCAAACTCGGCAAACATGGTCTGCCGTATGATCGTTCCACGAATAGCATCTATCTCTCGAGAAATAATTGCTGCTCTCTGCTTTGGTAAATGTGCCTTGGATAAAAGATGACGAGTAAGAAGCTGCTCATTGAATGTACTCGCCACTTCAGCAACAAATATCGTGTACCCAGCATATTGAAATGGCTGAGCATCAGCTGACAGCCGAGTATGCATTGAGTGACCAGCTTCGTGCGCCAAGGTAAAGACGTGCTCAATAACGTCTTCCTGGAAATTCATCAAAATGTACGGATCAGAGTCATATGTTCCTGAGCTAAAAGCACCCGACTGCTTACCAACATTTGGATACCGATCACACCATCGACCTCTCAAACCAGCCTCAAGCTGATCACAATATTCTGCCCCAAGTGGCTGAAGCGATGCCGTAATTTCCTGTATCGCTTCATCCCATGTATGTTTTTGCTCAAGTTCAGGAACGAGCGGAACGTAGCAGTCGTAGTGGTGTATTTCATCGAGGCCAAGCAGGCGGCGACGCAACTCGTAATAACGGTGAACAATCGGAAGATGAGCTCGCACTGCAGCAATAAGTTGATCATAAACTGCAAGTGGAACATTATCAGCGAATAATGCTGCCTCTACAGCTGATGGATGACATCGAACTTTTGCAGCATATGCATCGCGTTCATTTGAGCCGGACAGTGTTGCTGCAAGCGTGTTCGCATGGCACTCATATTGAGCATAGTACTGATGAAAAGCAGCCTTCCGTACCTCGGGGACTGAGTCATGCAGGAGCGTTGTGAAGGTTGCATTTGAGAGCTCAAGTTCATTACCCTTGCCGTCGGCAATGGTGCCAAACTTCATATCAGCATCCGTCAATTGACGAAAAACCTTCCCTGCCGTACCGGCAAAGGTACCTTGCATGGCCAATATTCTTTCTTCCGGCTCAGAAAGCACATGAGGCCGATTTCGAACTACACGTTCGAGCATCAGCCGAAATGGCTGGAGAACAGGTTCTTCGAGCCACCCCTCGAGGACAGATGGCTGTATAGCCATAATTTCTGGCTGCAGGAAACTGGCTGACTCTCCAGCTTTTGTCGCCGCATGCTGAAAACGCCCCATCATTCTTTGAGCAGGCGTTGCAGCAGTATCCTCACTCATACGCAGATGAGCATATGTACCAAGCCGGTCAGCCTCACGATCAATTTCCAAGTCAAAAATGAGGCACTGAGCAAGTTTGTCAGCCGACTCACCGAGCGTCCCAACGTAATCCCGAAAAAGTGGAATACGTTTTTCCCATTCGAGAAGCGCCTCATCCCACTCCGTATCAGAAGCAAAAAGACTTCTAAGATCCCATGTATCGCCCTCTCGAACATCTGTACGTTTCGGCAATGATTTCATTTTTCTTCCTGCAAGAATTTCCACATACGATTAAAGCCTCCAAACACCACTACCCCAAGCCAGACCACCACCAAAACCACAAATCAGCACCGTACTGCCAGGGCCTATTCGTCCAGCACGCCAGGCTTCATCAAGAGCAAGGGGAATGGATCCGCTTGATGTATTTCCATAACGGTCGAGATTGACGAGAAACTTTTCTTCATCCAAGCCGAGTGATGACCGGATGCCATCAATAATCCGCAGGTTTGCCTGATGTAGAATAAAGAGGTCAATTGACTCCATCGGCACCCCAGAGTGATGAACTACTTGCTGGACGTTCTCTTCAACAAGACGAATTGCCCATTTAAATACAGCCCGTCCATCCATTTGCATGTACTGTTCGCCAGCCGTGACACCTTCTACAGTCACTGGCTGCCGAGTCCCACTCATGGGACAGACAAGCAAATTAGATCCACGGCCATCCGAACCAAGTGACCACGCTAGCAAACCGGCATTTTGTTGATTTTCTTCTACTCTTTCTAAAAGAACCGCACCAGCACCATCGCCAAAGAGAGGCCAGGTTTTTATGTCATTCGGGTCAACAACACGTGAATTCGTATCGACTCCGATAACCATCGCAAGATTGCTTGACCCCGTCGCAAGAAATTGACCCGCCGTTACAAGTGAGTACGCAAAGCCCGCGCAAGCTGCTGTCACATCCATTGCCGGCGCATTGATACCAAGCCTTTCCTGGACCATACATGCCGTGGAAGGAAGGCTTGTATCAGGCGTAAATGTTCCAAGAACGAGAAGATCGACCTGGTTACGAACATCACCACATGAAGCAAGTGCACGTTCGGCTGCTTGAACAGCAAGGTCACTTGTTGCCATTCCGGGATCAACGTGCCGTCGCTCTTGGATGCCCGACCGACTTAGAATCCATTCTGGGTCACAGCCGAGATGCCCCAAATCCGCATTTGTTACAACGCGTTCCGGAACAGCACTGCCTGATGAAAGAACACGAAAACCGAGAGCTCGACCAAATCGTGATGGCCGAGGAGAAGTTAGTATTTCGGACATCAGGTTCTCGTTGAAACGCGATTCAGTGAAATAAAGTACGAGCAGGAAAATGAACTAGAACAACCATCTACCTCTTATTGGGGCCCAGGAACAGTCGGCCCTGGCGCGGTATCACTTGCAGGTTCAGCCTTCACCTTGATCACCGCGTCACGATTAAGATGAATTTTCTTAAACTCTTCTTCGGAGACAATGTAATACCAATCAGCGAAACGACCGTTGAGCTCTGCTACACGCTTCTTGCCTTCAACTACTTTTTCATCAAAGGATTCCTGCTTCCGACGGTTCTCGCGTTCCACTTGACGCCGATCTTCGATTGCCTTCTGCATAGCTGCTTCAGCCTCGTCTGCTTGTTTCAGAAGGTCTGCGGCTGTTACATCAGGATCAGCTGATTCTTTCTCATCACTGCCTGCTTCCTTCTCGGCCTTCTCATCCTCACTTTTGTCATCTTTCGACTGTTCTCCGCTATCAGTATTCTTGTCATCTTCCTCAGGAAGCGAAGGCAATTTTGTCAGGTCAGGCTGTTCCAACAAATCCTCATTAAACTGGGCCATAACAAGCAGGTACCGTGCAGCCGTCTCGGCCGACTCTCCAGAAGCATCGCCATCCTCCACAGACCCTGCTTTCCCGGGCTCGGTAACAGTTGTACCTGCGCCGAACCGCAGCACATATTCGACACCATTCTTCATGCCAATAACTGCTTGACCCTCTGTTGAAAGAATGACTCCGGACGGCAGCGGAAGAAAACCCCTTTGCTGCAAGGAAGACACTGCCTCAACATCATTGACAAAACTCTCGGCAGCTTTCAAATCTGCACTAAGACCAGCCGGCTTACGTGCAACATCAATGATCTGCAAATCGCCTAGGGCATTGCGAAGGTCGTTGAGCTTTGTTGAATCTACTTCTTCATCATCTTTTAACTTTTCAGAAACTGGTTCTGCGGAGTCTTTACTAGGAAAGGACTCAAGTGACGTCAATTGCCAAGACGACTCTTTGTCGTTATAGGCTAACTGCATCTTTTCGTTGCGTTGCTGACGAACTTCAAGTCGTCCATCAGACTCAACAGCAGCGAGGGTATAGTTATCAAGCTCAACCGACCGAACATCCCATGGAGTCAACTTCAGCAAATCTTTCTCAATCCAATCTCCAAATTGCGTCGTGAACTTTGACGTATCAAGTTCGACACGGTAGACCGGATCTTGCCCTGCCTTCCGAACAAAACGAAGTCGTCGACTACCACTTCCTACTCCTGCCTGCTTATCTTCTTTCCCAATAACAAGCCGGGCACTCTTACTGCCGGAAAGATCACGTATCTCGATTAATTGTCCAACACCAGTCCTGCCAGGCTTGATTTTCTCCTGATCAGGCTCGATGACTCCGTAGACTTCGTGATCAGCTGCTCTTTCAGTCACAACATCAAGCGCCTTCAGGTCAACGAGTTCCGTCGCGGCGGCTGCGAGCTGATCTTTGGC
>JAUWWJ010000418.1 GCA_030616935.1 Planctomycetaceae bacterium | reverse complement strand
GGCCTGATTTAAGAAAGGCTATTGGGCTCTCGGCACCTGCAACAATTGAATCATCTGAACCTTTAGGGAACGTGCCACCTCAGCGATGGTTGCGTCTCGATTTTCAAAAAGTAACAAATGACCATTTGCGCGGCTTGCTTTTAACAGCAGCTGAAATTGGATATAGCAAGGTAGCGGAACTGGCTGCGGATACACTGCTGAGTCGTGAGGACATCACTGATGCTGACCGTTGGCAGGCATATGGAGTACTCGAAGCACGTGCTCGGACCACGACACGGCGTTTGGAAATTCTTGAAAAAATCAGGCCACTTGCAGCGGCGTTGAAAGCCGATGAAGGCATGCTCGACGTAGGTGAATTACGGATTCATCTGCAGAGAGGAGATCAGCCGGCACTCCTTAAGGTGCTTGATCGAATACGTCGCGACCACAGTCAGAACCCACGAGTTTCAAATGCGGTCATGCAGGTGTTCGCTGAGGCTGGCATCGATCTTGGTGCAATGGCGGCATCTGGAGGCGGTGCTCCTGCTGGTCCTGGTGGAGCCCCATCGCCCGCTGGTCCGGCCGCTGCTCCGGCTGCAGAATCCGGGAAACTCTGGACACCTGGCGGCGAGACTTCGGGTGGTGGAGATGAAAAACCTGCGATCTGGACTCCCTGACACAACGGTCCGGCTATGTTCTCCTCCACTGACACTCTGCTGATGCATCGAGCATGCAAACTCGCTCGTCGTGGGGAAGGGTTCGTTGAGCCAAACCCTATGGTGGGGGCCGTTGTTGCAAAATCTGACGGCACGGTGCTGGGGGAGGGCTGGCACAAACACTTTGGAAGTGCCCATGCTGAGGTTCATGCGTTGGCAATGGCGGGCGAGGCAGCTAGAGATGCCACACTTTTTGTCACACTTGAGCCGTGTTGTCACACTGGAAAAACACCTCCATGTACGGATGCCATTTTACGTGCGGGTATTCGTCGTGTTGTGGTCGCCGCGACAGATCCTTTTCCGGCAGTTGCAGGAAAAAGCATTGCGATACTTGAAAAGGCTGGCCTGCAGGTTGACGTTGGTTTGTTAGAGCACGAAGCAAAACGTCTCACGGCTCCGTTTCGAATGTTGACGACGGCCAAGAGGCCATGGATGATTGCCAAATGGGCAATGACCCTCGACGGATACCTCGCTCTCCCACAACTGAGTACTGATAGTTCAGGAGAGCCCGAGCCGCATCAATGGATTTCTTCAGAAGTCTCTCGTGCTATTGTTCATGACTTACGTCGACGCGTTGACGCCATCGTTATTGGTGTGCAGACCGCTCTTGTTGATGATCCATTGCTGACGGCGCGACCTTCTGGGACGCGGCCTCTTGTGCGAGTTGTGTTAGACCGTCAGGCCCGTCTGCCAGTGAACTCACGTCTCGTTCAAACGGCTCATGAGCACCCAGTGCTTGTCGCGGTAGGTCCCCAAGCTGCAAAGGATCAGATAGAAAAGTTACAGGACAATGGCTGTGAAATATGGCACAGTTCAACAGATCAATCGAGGCAGATGCTCCTTGAGTTAGCCCATGAGCTTGGTTCCCGACAGATGACGAATGTCTTGGTGGAAGGTGGAGCTCATGTTCTTGAATCATGCTTCAAGGCCGACATCATTGATGAAGTCTGGGCATTTTTGGCCCCAAAACTTCTTGATGCAAATAAACCCTCCCTTCGTCTTCGGGAGATTCTTTCCAAGACTTTGGTAGAGGCAATTGATCAAACCGGTGGAGACCTCTTTGTCCGAGGCCTCCACCGGCGTGACTCACTTGGCCGGTAAGTCTTCGATGCGGTTCTGCCATCGTGTCACCGTGGCATCTTCTTCGATGCTGGTTTTTGCAGTCGCTGATTTCAGGCATCGGAAAACGTCAAAAATTGTGGCGAGTTGCTCGAGTGCATCTGTGACCTCATCGGTTTCAGAGCCCGGTCCGATGGTTGAGTCTGGATCAAGCCTGCCCTTCTCTTGCTGGACGCCACCACATCGGATGACATACGTAGCCCAAGGCTCGATTGCATTTGCAAACGCGACCCAATCAAGAATGGCTGCGGCTGCCAGGTTCTGGCTAAAATCGCCCTCAAGTTGAAGCGGTAAACGTGCCAATATTCGCTCAGCTTGCTCCGGTAGGAAAGAAAAGACAGCAGCATTTTTCCCAATGCCGATACTTAGTTGTATCTGCTCATCGAGTCCACTTTCAGGAAGTGCAAAGGTCCAAAGGGTTCCTCCTTCAGCATCTTTTTCTTCCGGGTCTGGGATGCGGTATTCACTTGGGATACTGTCTTCATCAATTTCTCGAATAACATTCAGCAATTTATCGCTTAGTGCAAAAATATCACTGAGGCCTTCGCGGAAAAGTTTTTCATCATCGAGAGAAAGCACAATGGCCGGCTCGAAAAGCGGAAGCGGCTTCGAGGATGCTGGCAATGATGCCTGCAGTTTTGTGGTCGATGCCTTGCCGTCAATGACAAAACCGAATTGCCCATTCTTGAGCGCAGGTACAAATTTTTCTCGTACGGTCTTCGTCAAGTCTTCACCAAGAGG
>JAUWWJ010000290.1 GCA_030616935.1 Planctomycetaceae bacterium | reverse complement strand
TAAGTCCAAAACCATTGGTGCCACCAGCAATAAGTACGCGGTGTTGTTCCCAGCAGTTTGACACGGATTTTCTCTTGGTTGAAGGGTCTAAACGGGTTTTTTCATCGTACGGTTTTTGTTGCAATGGTACAAAGCATTCGGCTGCCAGAAAAAACGTGTCGGTTGATTAAGCTAAACTAGAATCTACATTCCGTTTCAAGGCTGTATTCTACCCACCAAATTATTGCAAAGGCGTTTTGTGGCAGATATCTCCGATTATTCAGGCTTGCACGAGTCCGGATCGTCTCCTCACGGAGCCCCGGTACGAACAAAAATCGTTGCAACCATTGGACCCTCAAGTAATGGTAACGCTGGTGTGCAGGCACTTATTGAAGGGGGCGTTGATGTTTTCCGATTAAATATGGCGCATGGGTCTGTAGATGAGCATACGGAGACGCTCACGACGATTCGGCACGCCTCTGATCAGGTCGGCCGGCCAGTAGGGGTTCTTGTTGACCTCGCAGGTCCAAAAATACGGCTTGGTGAAGTTGCAAGCGGCAGTGTTGAGTGTGTTGAGGGAAGCGATATCTTTTTTGTTCGCGGCACAGTGTGTGATCGGTCACACCATTTTGTGACGACCTACCCGACTCTTGTTGATGAGTTGGCTGTAGGAGACTCAATCATGCTTGCTGACGGCACAATCAGCCTGGTTGTGTCAGAGAAAACAAGCGACCATGCTCGTTGTCGGGTTGTGCAAGGCGGAGTTGTTCGGAGCCGTCAGGGGGTAAATTTGCCCGGGGTCGAACTGTCAGTTGCCGCAATGAGTGCGGAAGACTGGAAGCATGCTGAATGGGCGGCTTCTGTCGGCGCTGACTTTGTGAGTCTCTCTTTTGTGCGATCGTCCGTCGAGGTGAATCTACTCAAGGAATTACTGCGTACGCGGAAATCGTCAGCACGCGTTGTCGCCAAGATTGAAAAGCGGGAGGCACTTGAGAACCTGGAGTCCATTATCGACGGAGCGGATGTGGTGATGGTGGCTCGTGGTGATCTTGGTGTTGAAATTGATGTCGCAAGTATGCCGATGGTGCAAAAGCAGATTATTCGAGTCTGTCAGCAATACCAAAAGCCAGTGATCGTAGCGACACAGATGTTGGATAGCATGCAGCATTCCAGACGTCCGACACGTGCCGAGACCACTGACGTAGCCAACGCCATTCTTGACGGTGCCGATGCATGCATGCTCTCTGGTGAAACAGCCATCGGCGATCATCCCCGACGGGTTGTGGAAATGATGCGGCGTATCGCGCAATCAACCGAGCGGCAATATCTGCACTCACGACGGCAGTACCTCGAAGAGTTGTTGGGGAAAAGTAGGCTTGGTGCAGTTGGAAATGACTTCCTGCCGCGGCCTCAGCAGCTTGTCCATGGACTCCATCCGATCACACAGGCGGTTGTTGAAGGAGCAAGCCGCATCGCAGCAGAACTGGATGCTCGACTTTTTGTGGTCGCCAGTAAAAGTGGTGTTACGGCTGTTGCAAGATCGAAGCATCGAGGTGCTGTACCCACAATTGGCCTTACCGATAATCTTGCGACACTTCGACAGATGACGTTGTACTGGGGCGTGACACCAGTGGCTGTTCCTGAGGGAGCCGACGTGAATCAGTTGCTGAACCATGTCTGTGACTGGGGGCTACAGGATGGCCGGCTTGAGCGAGGTGACCGAATCGTGCTCGTTGCCGGAATAGGGTTTGGAGCGGGCGGTCACAACATGGCAATGGTGCATGAAGTATGAACAGCGACACACTAAAAACGGATGGAAACATGCTTCCCGGATCAGTTTTTGCTGTGTTACATCCAATAGTTAGCAGGCTTGATGGGTCTGCATTGCCTCGGATGAATTTTTTGTCACATTTGAGTAGTAATGCCCCATAGGCAATTCACTTTTTAGGAAGATGACGAATGAAGAAATGCATCCTTGCGTACTCAGGTGGGCTTGATACCTCCGTAATCCTTGGCTGGTTGATTGAGCAGGGCTACGAAGTAATCTGTGTCTACGTCGATCTGGGGCAGCCGTGCGAAGACAGAGAGGCGACGCTTGAGAAAGCTCGTAATTGTGGCGCGAAAAAAGCGATACTCGTGGATGTACGAGAGGAAGTCTGCCGTGACTTTGCGTTTCCAACCATGCAGTGGCAGGCGAGATATGAAGGGACGTATCTCCTCGGAACGTCGATAGCCCGGCCTCTGATCAGTAAGGTTTGCGTCGATGTTGCGCATGCCGAGGGTGCGACCGTATTTGCACACGAGTCAACAGGTAAAGGCAATGATCAGTGTCGTTTTCAGCTTGCTGCTGAGGCAATCGATCCGTCGATTGAAGTACTTGCACCGTGGCGAATAGAAGCGTTCCGCAAACGCTTTCCAGGTCGGAAAGAACTTATCGAATTTTGCGATGAAAAATCGATTCCTGTAAAGGCATCGAAAGCGAAGCCATATAGCTCAGACGAAAATTGCCTCCATACCAGCTATGAGGCAGGTCTACTCGAGGAACTCGATACAGACGGTTACGAACTCGTGGACTTTGGAATGTCTGTCTCGCCACAACAAGCACCAGATCGTGTCGAGACAATTCGGATTGCGTTCGAGTCTGGCATTCCAGTGAAGCTTAACGGCGAGGAACTTTCCTCCCACGAAATGGTGCTGAAGCTCAATGAAATCGGTGGGCGGAATGGGATTGGTCGAATCGATATTCTTGAGAATCGTCTTGTGGGAATGAAAAGTCGCGGCGTGTATGAGGCTCCCGGGATGACTCTGCTGTATGAAGCACATCGTTTTATTGAGCAACTGACACTTGATCGTGATCTGGTTCATCTTCGAGATCGTTTGTCACCTGAATTTGCTGAAGCGGTGTATTATGGGTTTTGGTATTGTGCAAAGATGGATGCTCTTCTTGCATTCATTCGTGAGGCGCAACAGCCGGTGACAGGCAGTGTTGAACTTAACTTGTACAAGGGCAACATACTTGTAAAAAGTAGAGAAAGCTCTGAGAGTCTGTATGACGCAGCAATTGCATCAATGGAAGGTGGTGGGTCATATGATCAGACTGATGCCGAGGGTTGTCTCCGGATTCTTGGGCTTCCGCTGAGGGTTCAAGGTGGAATCCGCCCGAGAAAATAATCTGCGTTGCGGCACAACAGGATGGAAGAGCCTTCTGAGGGTCAGGGTGGGATGGTTTCTACCGTCATGAGGATTTGGCTCCGGCACGATTGCTTGCGACCTGCGTCGTGGGTTTCGCTCTGTCTGGCGGTCTGTGCCGCTTTGGCACCAGTGAGTGAGTTAGGGGTTCCCCTGTTTGGTTGGGGCATTCTCACGGCAGCGGTTGCCATTAGCATGGGAGAGGTTCCCGCATCAATTCCCCTTTGGTCATTCCAGCTTTATGCGAGGCGCTGGGTCTTTGGAGGTTTCACTCGGTCAGCTTCAGCTGTAACGCTTGGGGTGTATTGGCACATCGTGAGGCTCCTTTGGCCAACTGCTGGGCTTGTTATTGGAGTTGCCTTCATGGCAATTTTTTGGCCGGTTTATTCAGCGGAGCAGCTGCGTTGGTTAATCGGCGGAGGATGGGTTGTCATAG
>JAUWWJ010000049.1 GCA_030616935.1 Planctomycetaceae bacterium | reverse complement strand
TGGAGGCGGCGGGAATCGAACCCGCGTCCCGTGACGTTTCAGAACAAACTTCTACGTGTGTATTCGGTCAACTTAAATCTCATGAAGACACCCCCGGCCGACAGGGTGTTGCCTTCACCAGCCCGGAACAAATTTAGTCCTGCCCGTACTAGGCGATGAAACAGGACGAGTCGGATTTGGCGACCGATTGGTAGGCCCTTCCGACTGGGGCCATCGCTCGGAGCAACTTAACTAAGCTGCCAGAGAAAACTGAGCTTCGGCAATTGAAGCTGTGGTCGACTTTTAGCGTGGCCTGCCGACCAACCACGACACGCGATCTGAACCTCCTACAATCCGGTCGAAACCAGTACGCCCCCCATATCAAAAGGGAAAGGAGACACTTTCAGAAAAACAAAATAATTTTCATTTCCTCAAGTTGAAGTCAAGTGTAGTGGAAAAACCTTCTCGCCTAACCACCAAAACCGACTCTGTTTACCAGTATACGTCGGTCTCTGTTCTTGAGGTGGAAACTTACCCATTTGTGTCGGTTTTGCCGACGTAAATGGTTGAAAAAAGGGATTTTCTATCAGAAAATAGATGAGAAAGTCGGTGTTTTAATTCATAATCGGGTTCATCCTCGGATGCACTTCGACTACAGTTCCAAGTGCCAAAAACCCTTTTGATTTGACGGTGTGAATATGAACCCCGTACTCTTTCTTATAACGAGATGGCATCTTGTGTTGGTAACTTTTGTTTCACGTGGTATCGCGATGTTTCGACAGCCATTATTTATTGGATTGCCACCACTTAAAGTGCGCCAACCTGGCGGAGTATCTTTCCTCGTACCGATCGTACTGCTCGGCACTGCCTTATTGGCGGTTCCAGCCTCAGCTCAGGAATGGGCCGAGAAGATGTTCTCAGTAACAAGTCATAATTTCGGGACAGTGGCAAAAGGGTCAAAAACAGAATTTCGATTTATTTATAGAAATTTATATGAGGAAGATGTTCACGTTAGTAGTGTCCGTACAAGTTGCGGTTGCACCCAACCAGCGATCACAAAAAAATTGATTGAAACCCATGAAACCGGGGAAATAGTCGCGGCATTCAACACAAGGACTTTTCTTGGTCAACATGGTGCAACTCTCACTGTTACGTTCGATCAACCGTTCTATGCAGAAGTGCAGTTGCGAGTTGCAGGGAATATTCGGGGAGATGTCACATTTGAACCTGCATCAGTCAATCTCGGAAATGTTGACCTTGGACGAGGCGCAGAGCAAGTCGTCCGCGTGACACACATGGGTTCGACTCCGTGGGAGATAACTGATGTCAGGAGTGCGAATGTCAATTTTGAAGTACTGCTTTCCCAGCCTCAACATACAGGTTCCCAATCTGCATATGACTTAACGCTTCGACTCAAGCCAGATGCCCCTGCTGGCTACATCAACGACCAGTTGATTCTCGTCACAGACGATCCGAGGGCTTCACAGATCCCGATGGATGTCGAAGGACGCGTTGTAGCTGAGGTGACCGTAAGCCCCCAACTCCTTGCACTCGGGAATGTCTTGCCCGGAGGAAGTGTCACAAAGAATATTGTCGTGCGGGCTAACAGACCGTTCTGCGTTACCGGGATTGTCTGCAATGATGGTTGTCTGAGTTGTCCGGCGAAAGAAACTCCTGCAAAGGTTCATATTTTACCAGTAACATTTCAGGCTGGGGATGTTGGTGGGCAAGTTGAACGGGAGCTGACAATAACAACCGACTTAGGTGATGGTGCCGTACCTGTGGTTACAGTGCAGGCCATGGTTGATGTGGTGCCAGCGGATGGAGCTTCAGCACGTCGCAGTCCTTCCGAGGCTCAGTCAGTGAGCCTTCGGTAGCACTCACTGATTTCTAGCGATCTTCTATGGACACGTATGGTCGCGGCGCCTGGCCAACATATTTTGCCAAGGGTCGGATCAGGCGATTGTTGCCCATTTGCTCAATAATGTGTGATGTCCATCCACTCACGCGTGCAACAACAAAGAGCGGTGTGAAAAGATTTATAGGCAGCCCGAGGGCGTGATAGATGCGGGCAGCCGGCCAATCGAGGTTCGGCCTGAGTTCTTTTTTCTCGAGCATCAGTTGTTCCAGCTTGTATGCGAGCTTTTCAAGCTTCTGGTGCTTTTCGTACGTTGAATCGCTGTATATAAGGCGATGGCATGCGTCGCCCAAAAGAGCCGCCCGGATATCACCCGTTTTGTAGACACGGTGTCCGAATCCCATGACGACCTCATGGTCGTTCAGTTTTCGGGCAAGCCATGGCTCGATGTTTTCAGGCACACCAATGTCCATAAGTTGATGGAGAACTTTTTCATTTGCCCCGCCATGAAGGGGGCCCTTGAGTGCTCCGATGGCTGCAGTTACCCCGGAGTGCATATCAGACCCAGTAGAGGTAACGGTACGAGCCACAAACGTCGATGCATTGAATTCATGCTCGGCGTATAAAATTAACGTTGTATTGAAAACGGTTGTTGCGATGTTGGAGGCCTTCGTGTGGCATAACTTCTCTAAGAGTGCAGGTGCTAGTGGTTTGTTGGGCCAGCGAGAGGGCGATTCACCACGGAGACAGTCAAGCCATGTAGCCAATAGAGCGGGGACTTGCCCCAGTAGTTGTTCAGCCTTCATGCGCTCTTGGGAAAGATCATGAGAACGAGGTGATTCCTTAGGGCCATTATCACATTCAAGTTGGCCTAAGAGGCTCACGCCAGTTCGAAGCACATCCATAATTGAGGTTTGGGGTGAAGTCTCGGCGAGTCCTTGAAAGCAACAGACAACGGTTTGGGGTATTGACTGCGCAGCATATTGGATCCGCCCAGTAAAAGCTTCGAGCTGAGTTGCTGTAGGAAGATCACCCCACAACAAGAGGTGCGCAAGTTCTTCGAAGCTACATTGCACAAGGTCTGAGACGGCGTACCCTCGGTATCGCAGGGTTTCGTCAAGCGAGCAGATGCTGGTATGGCCTGCCATGACGCCGGCGAGCCCACTCTCAGTGTCTTTTTGATTAGATGATGGATGAGGCATGGGTGATGTTTGAGGTGCGAGAAAAAATAGTGTGGCTTCTTAGCTATATCGAATTGCAGGAGATGGTGAGGTGGTTGGAATTAGTGAGTCATGCCAGGGGGTCGGCTTTTGCTCGGTCGGGCAGGGTCGTAGTCGAGTAGGTCGTAGAGCTCGTCTCGAGTTTGCATTAATTCAAGAAGTGACTCTTGGCATTCTTCATCCGCAAGAACATCGAGGCCAACCTCAATTGCTTTCATCGCAAGCCGAAGAAGTGTGACCGGGTAGAGTACAGCTGCAAAGCCAAGATTTTTTAGTTCGTCACGGGATAAAAGAGGGCTCTGTCCAAACTCTGTCATGTTTGCGAGTCCTGGTATCTTGAGACTTTTGAGGAGTTGTCCTGCTTCAGAAAACTCTTCTTTGCTATGCAAGGCCTCAGGGAAAATCCAATCAGCCCCAGCGCCATGGTATGCCTCCATTCGGGAAAGGCAGTCCTTCATGGAAGTGACGCCACGAACGTCAGTGCGAGCAATGACGATTGTGTCTGCTGATTGCCTGCCTTCACAGGCAGCATGAATTTTTTCAGTCATTTCACTTTTTGGAATGACTTGCTTGTCATTAAGATGCCCACATCGTCTATCAGTTGCTTGATCCTCAATCTGGATGGCAGCTGCCCCTACAGCTTCGAGCCGAGAGATGTTTTTTTTAATCATATCGCCGTCACCGTAGCCTGTATCAGCATCAACTATGACAGGAATGGTGACAGTTTTTGCAAGCTGAAATGTTTGTTGCTCTAATATTTCGAAGGGGATAAGGCCAATGTCGGGAATCCCTAGCAGTCCGGCTGAGAGTGCGGCCCCGGAAAGATACACTGCTGGAAACCCTTGACGCTCAATTTCTTTAGCCGCCAATGGAAATGGTGCCCCCATAATCGTGATAGGACGGTCTTCAAGGAGAGTGCGGAGGTTCTTGCCACTCTGGCCGGTGGGACGGAGCGTCGTCTTTTCAGTCATCTGCTTGTACTCACGAGCGAGGAAGATGCAAAACTATATGCTTGTAAGCGTAACGTACTCGCTGCCATATTGACTGTAGGACATTTTGTTAACACAACACCACAAGGTTGAGGGTGGTTTTCTATGAAAGGAAAAGAAACTCACGACCAGAACACGATGTCATCACTTTTTGCTGCAGCTGAGGTGGGGGTTTTCACAGCAATATTTGCGGTTGCTGGAGCATGGCCAGCACCTGATGTGAATGAAGGATATTATCTGGCAAAAGCTCGCCACTCGTTCAATCCGGAATGGTGTGGAAATGATTTTTTTCTCAATTCAGGAGAGGCGCACGGACTCTTTTTTTATCTTCTTGGTCCTCTCGCGGCGTCTGTTTCGCTAGCTACAGCAGTTTGGGTGGGACGATGGATTGGCTGGTTGGCATTAGCGGTAGGATTTCGGCATGCAGTGTGGCCTCTTCTACCCTCTCGTATGCATCGTCTGTTTGCGGCGGCCATCTTTTCGTTAGCGGCCCGCTATACCACGATGGCAGGAGAATGGCTGATTGGAGGGTGTGAGGCAAAAGTTTTTGCATGGGCTCTTGTTCTGGTTGCCTGGGGTGAGGCTGTTCGTGGTCGCTGGGCTTTTGCATGGCTGTTGAGTGGAGTGGCGACGGCGTTTCATCCATTAGTGGGTGGATGGATGATGATCCTCATTGGCCTTATAGCTATCAGCCAAATCGTGAGAAAGCAGACACGAATCGGTTCCTTTCATCCGCTCGTTCTTGCGTGTGTCACTGGAGGCGTATGCCTGGCGTCTATTGGCTTATGGCCAGCCTTGCAAATCTCCATTGGGGTATCTGCGGGTGTTCGTAATCAGGCGGCCGCGGTTTATGTAGTTGATCGATTGCCACACCATCTTCTTCCTCGATCGTTTCACGAGGTGCTCGTTGCCAGGCATTTACTCGCGATCATGTTCTGTGGGTGTCTTTATGCAGCCTTGCCTTATGAGGCAAAGCGGTCACGAGGTCTGATGATTGTTTTGGCGGCAGCACTGCTGTCCTCTGTCGGATTTGTAATGAGTTTGTTTGAGTCACTCGCTCCGTCCTTCGTTTACGGAATGCTGCGTTTTTATTGGTTTCGCCTCGCGGATGGTCTTCTTCCTCTTGGGCTTTGTGTCCTGCTCACTCAGTTTCTTCTATCAAGACAATTACTTGAATCGAGCGATCAACAGACGTTGAGAAAAACTTGTTTGGTTGCCGTAGTCCTTGCTTTTTTCACTTATGATTCGTTTGTTCAATCAAAGCATTGGCCGTTGCTTACCGAGGATTGTCTTTCGCGAGGCGATAAACTCATTGACGCTAATTCATGGGTAGATGTGTGTCAGTGGATTCAAGAAGAGACGTCCCCTACGGACTGTTTTCTGACGCCACGCGGTGCATCAAGTTTTCTCTGGCGGGCTCAACGGCCAGAGGTTGTTGCGTGGAAAAATGTGCCACAAGACCCTGTTTCAATTCTGGAATGGCGACAGCGAATCATTGATTGCTTCTCCTATGATGGGACAATCAAAAACATGGCCCGAAGCACATGTGTTTTAGGCGTGTCGCGGCTGAACCAGGTGGCAGATGCCTATGGTGCTAACTTTGTTGTTGCGCCACTAAAAAGTTTTGTTGCCATGCCTCTACCACCAAAGACGTCATACAGAAATTCAAACTATGTTGTGATAAAGTTGCCCATTCAAGAGCAGCATGTCAATGATCAAACTCGTGGTGTACCTACCAACTAATGCCAAGCCTCTGGCATTGCAGTTCAAGAGCTTTTGCGAAAGCAGGGAGTGGGTAGTCCACCTTTTTTGCAGTTGCCCAAAAGTATGTTGAGTCGACAATTTTTGTTGGCAGTTTTCCTGTGCGGGTGGCATTCGCAACTCGTTCGCAATACTCGATGTCTTCGGGTCGTGTTGCACGTAAGCCGGTGACGAGGCGGTCTTTCAATGAGACTTTTTCATTTGCCAATTTGGGTACTTCGGCGTGAATGACATCCGTGAGAGGACCTGTCAAAAGTGTCGCCGTAATGAGTATGGCGAGCTTTTTTGATGACATCAGGAGATGCTCCTTGTATTTATGTACGTCTCGTTCGTCTGTTAGAATTTAGAATGTATCTGCCGGAACTGCTTTTCATTCGAATCGTGCGAGGGCATATGATTTCTTTCCAGATCGCAATACGAGAGCTGTTCTTCCAGCCAAATCGGTAGTGGTGATGCGATGCGTCGAATCGGATACTCTGACGTTATTTATGTATGCTCCACCTTGTTCGATCGTGCGACGAGCTGCTGACCGGCTTGCGGCAAGTTTCGTGGCTGTCATCGCCTCTACAAGAAGAAGCCCTTCAACAGAAAGTGTCTCGAAGGAAAATTGATGGCTTGGAACGTCAGCAAAAATTTCAGTTAGTGCTTCGTCGGTAAGGTTGTCGATTGCTGCTCCAAAAAAAGCGGCAGTAGCCTGCTGCGCTGTATGGAGACCATCGGGGCCGTGGACAAGTTGAGTAAGTTCTTCCGCGAGCCGTCGCTGCATCGCTCTACCAGCAGGATTCGTTTCCTGTTCTTGTATGAGCGACTGACATTCCTCGAGTGACAGTTCAGTGAGCCTGAGTAAACATGTCTGTGCATCACTGTCGCTGAGGTTTATCCAGTACTGGTAGAAGCGGTAAGGGCTTGTTCGCGAGGGGTCTAGCCACACTGCACCGCTTGCAGTTTTACCCATTTTCGAGCCATCCGCCTTGGTCAAAAGTGGGCATGTAATTCCATGCAGATTGAGGCCTCGTAATCGCCGCCCAAGTTCAATACCTGCAGTGATATTGCCCCATTGGTCGCTACCCCCAATTTGGACGCAACAGTCGTATTCATCTGCCAGGTGTACGAAGTCCCAGGACTGAAGGAGCATGTAACTAAATTCGGTGTAGGAGAGGCCACCGTCACGATCGAGGCGACTTTTTACTGAGTCCTTCGCAAGCATTTGGGAAAGTGGGACATGCTTGCCAACATCGCGAAGGAATTCCAGATATCCAACCTCCCGCATCCAATCGGCATTGTTGACAACATGAATCGTTCGATTGGTTGATTCGAGGAGGCCCCTTATCTGATTTCCAACCGCTGCAATATTTGAAGCGAGTGCTTCGTGTGAGAGAAGATTCCGCTCTTCACTTCGCCCACTTGGATCGCCAATCATACCCGTGGCTCCACCAATGAGCGCAATGGGTTCGTGACCAGCGCGAGCCACCCGTCGCAGTAAAATAATAGCGACAAGATGTCCTACATAAAGACTGTCTGCAGTTGGGTCAAATCCGGCGTAGATCCGTCTTCCAGGTGTTGCAAGCCAGTCGTGCAGACTGTCAGCGTCTGTGGTTTGATGTATTAATCCGCGTTCTTTGAAATCAGTAATGAGGTTTTTGGACATAGGCCTTGATTAGTGGTTTATGAACTACCGCCAGATGTCACTCCCCGAAAAGGGATGAGCCTGGTTGTTCAAGTTCGGCTTTGGCAATACTTTTAAAATCTGATCAGCGAGCCGGACATCCTCTTTTGAAGTGATTTTAAGATTCATTGGCGAGCCATTGACTACTGTTACGGTGTGCCCTGCTGCCTCAGCCATTTGTGCTTCGTCTGTAGCGGTTCGCTGTGTGTCTTTTTCAAAGGCGTCGGCAAGTAATGTACGGCTAAATACTTGAGGCGTCTGAGCTTCCCAAAGATTTGTCCTGTCGACCGTATCTTCGATGCACTGCTGCTCATCCGTTCGCTTGAGTGTGCTTACAACAGGTGTCGCCAAAATAGCAGCTCCCGTCGTAACGGCTGTCTTGAATACGTCATCGATCCATCGGACGGCAAGGCAAGGCCGGGCGGCATCATGAATTGCAATGAACTCAATTTCTTTCTTCAATGCAGCGAAACCGCTGAAGACAGAGTCTGATCGGTGCTCTCCACCTTCAGCGACTTTGATACCAAGGAATGCAATATCAGCACCAAATTTATCCATGAAGTACTCACGGTCTTCCGGTGCAATGACAATGACAACCTGTTTCACGTCAGCATGGTCGAGAAATTTCTCTGCAGCGTGCAACCAAACAGACCGTCCGGCTAGCGGAGCAAAGGGCTTTTTGTAATTGGCGTCACCAAATCGGCTGCTTTTTCCAGCTGCTACAAGAATTACTCCAAAGCTAGCCATTTGAATAGCCTCATTAATGATCAAGAGTGCTGTTGTACGTTTCGTGATTTGTCGAGATAGCTGCCTCGGGAAAGGTGGTCCAGAGTGTGTTCAGCTTAGAAGCAATCAAACCAGCAACACAGTTCAGCACGTATTGAATACTCGACGGAGCGACCAAGCGATGAGATCGTGGTGGCTATTCAACTACATCATTCCGCCACCCATTCCGCCGCCACCCATGCCACCCATTCCGCCGCCCATTCCACCGCCCATGCCGCCGCCACCCATTCCGCCACCCATTCCACCGCCCATTCCACCGCCCATACCGCCGCCACCCATTCCGCCGCCCATACCACCGCCCATACCACCGCCCCTACCGCCG
>JAUWWJ010000110.1 GCA_030616935.1 Planctomycetaceae bacterium | reverse complement strand
GGTACGTCTTCTTCAGACATCAAATGGTGCCGTTGAAAGTGAAATAACAAAACACACGGACTGGATAACCAGTGTGGCTTTTTCTCCTGATAGCGTGCTACTCGCGACAGGTGATCGGGCAGGTAATCTTTTTTTATGGGAGTCTTTTGGTACCCGTCATTGGGGCGATCTCAAAGGTCAAAAAGCTGGTGTTACTGCGATTGACTGGCGAGCAGACGGGATTGTACTTGCAACAGCGTCCGAAGACGGCACGATTCATCTTTGGGAAGCCGATGCTGCTAAGAAGTTGAAGTCCTGGTCTGCCCATGGTGGTGGAACAACCGATGTAAGGTGGCTCAACGATGGGCGGCTTGTATCAACGGGTCGCGATCGGAAAGTAAAAGTATGGAAAGCTGATGGTAGCCTTGAGAAGGAACTAGGAACTCTTCCGGATATTGGCACAAAAGTAGCAGTCACCTCAGGAAGCCCTCTCGTGCTTGCCGGAGACTGGTCGGGTCAAATCACAGTTTATGACGTTGCCAAACCAGCACAGGTAGGCGTACTTGATTCCAATCCAGAGCCACTTTTGCAACGCGTAGATCGTGCCAAGAAAGCAACTGTTGCGTCAAAAAAGAAAGAACAAGAGGTTCTTCTAGAAAAAGAAAAGGCAGTAAAGTCCGAGGCGAATCTTGTCTCCCAGCTCGCTGCAGCCAATAAAAGTCTCGGTGATTTGGGTGCCGAGAAGAAAAAGAAGAAGGCTCTGGCAGAGAAAGCTGCTGTTGGAGTGAAGACAGCAGAATCTCAACTTGTTGTTGCAAAAACAAAGGCAAAGAAGGCAAATGAAATAGTCTCATCTCTGGAGAAGACAGTGAATGATACGAACGAAACATCAGAAAAAGAGGTTGCCGGAAAGATCCTGACTGCCGCAAAGAAGACATTAATGGAAACTCAGGCCTTAGTCGTCCGTGCTGAACAGGAGCTTCAGGAATCAAGAGAGATAAATGCGACTGCTATTGAAGAGCATAAGGCTGCAGAGAAAAAACTTGCTGATGTAAATTCACAAGTTAAACAACTCAATGAGCAGATGGAAAATGCAGTATCAAAACGAAAAACGCTCAGTGAAAAACATGCCAGCCTTGCGGGGGAATATAAGGCGTGTGAGAGAAGTCTGAAAAAGTGGCAAGATGAACTTGCTTTTTCACAGAACACTGGTCGTGCATCCGAGTGAAAGGAAGCCGCTCCGATGTATTTCGGCTTCCAGCCAGTGGGCCGTTTTCAAACAGCACGCATCCTTTTTCAATGAAAGTCCCTGCGCAGACAGGCTATCGCTCGTTTAAGAAGATTCCATACCGAAAAAAACGAACCAGCCCAGACATGCAATCCAGGCTGATTCGTGCAGGTGTCGATACTACCGAAGTAGCTTAGTTGGTCTGCGATGCCGGTTTTTGCTCGGCTGGAACATCACCACGAAGCACTCCTTTGATCGGAGCTCTTGATGGGTCTTGTTCCATTTTCTTAATGAGAGCAAGGCCAGAAATCATAATTTCCCTATGAGCTTTTTCGTGATCCGTGAGGTTCTCATTCGCCGAGAGTCGACCCACATACGCTGAAATCTCATCCGTGCCAGATTCAAACTCTTTCATGTTTTCTTCAATGATGGTCTCGATCATCTTTCGAAGATTTGGAGCAATTTTACCAACTGCTGCTTCGAGTTCACCTTCTTTTGATAGGTCAAGTTTTTTTTCCTTGGCTTGAGCGATGACATCATTAAATCCTTCATGAATGACATCATAAGCCTTCTTTTCAATTTCTTGAAATTCTCTGTCAAAGAAACTAACAAGGAAAGAATCAGCCTGACCAAGAACTTCTGGTAGAGCGTCGAGAATCATTTTTTCACTTCGGTCGACAACCATCGGTGCTTGAGCCTTGAGTGACTCAGTAAGTTTTGCAGGTGCCTGTTCGAGTCGTGGCTCGACTTGGTCGGCAACGAGCTGGACAAGGGTAGGTGCCTCAGCCGCAGTTGCGATGGTCGTAGATAGAAAACGAAGATAGAAAAACACCCCAACAAGAAGGCATGCCATGACAACAACAGTAAGCGTTGCACGGCTTTTAGCCTTTGCGGCATTCTTGGCTAAACGATTTTCTAGGGACTGTAAGCGGTTCTCAATAGTAGCTAAATCTGGGTTAGACATTGCTCGAAATCTCCATGATATAAATTGGGTAAATAGATGAATGTGTAAAGCTAAACGCGCTCAGTTCTATAGGTCATCGCTTGTGCTGAAAGGCGAATCGGTTTTAAGAACCGACATGGTAGGCGCGACAGTACGATCAACAATAAGAAGAATGTTGTGCATGAATCTTTGCTGAAGCAGTTCTTCGTTCATATTCATTGCCGCCTCCACTGGAAGCGCGTCAAGCAATTTACTGATACGTTCGACTTCGACGTTCGTTAAAGTCTGTAATTGCTTCTGAAGTTTTTCACTCTCAATCGCCATCCCTTCGACTGTAATTTCAGAAAGTCTTTTGACGTTTTCAGGAGTAAGGCTAGGAATTTCAGTTTTGACATCAGCGGCTACTTTATCAGTAACTCTCTGCAGGCTTTCGTTTGCTTTTTTTTGCAACATTACAGGCATGCGATTTGCCAATGATTTTGCCTCTTCTGTAATCATGGCCTGAAGCTTAGGACGAAGCGTCTTGAGGCGTTCCAGTGCTAATTCACGATATGTTGGGACAGCCTCCATAGCGGCTTTTGTAAACTTGTCTTGGAGAGTCGGGAGTAGCTCATCAGCCTTTGCCTGCAAGGCGGCTTGGAGTGTTTCCTCATTTATTTGTGTTTTTAATGTTTGGAAGAGATTGATTCCAAAGATACCAATCATTGCGAGAAGTAGTAAGGAACCAATCAAGACTGTTGTTCGGCCCGAACTTTGAGATCGACCAATGCTGTCCAGGTTTTTTTCGAGGTGATCGATTGCCTGGGAAAGCTCTTCAAGATTCTTTGGCGTGTCCGAAGGTTGACTATCAGTCATTTGCCTGCCCTTTTAGAATTTAGGATGCGTTAGGAAAGTTTAAAAGCGAAACGGTGTAGAAGAGGGAATCAACTTCAAATTTGTAGCAAGCAAGTTGGTCCCCATCGCAGAAGAGTAATAGTCTTCCGTTAGGCTGATGTTAGGATAAATAAATCCAGTAGCTTAACTTCCCCCACCCCGATCCTAATTTTCTACTTTTAGTAGTTTTCAATGTCAAATCGCCCCCCCGAAGATACTGCTGTTTCCGTAAAAACCGGCCAGTTTTGTGTTTCACGGCTTACGCCCTCACAACCAGGAGCTCTTGGCATTGTTGGCATTTCTGGAGACAGAGCATGCCCAATTCTAAATACTCATTTTCATGCATTTAAAAGCACTTCGATTGAATCGTTAGCCATTGGTCGTATTGCAGTTGGTCATTGGCATCACGAACTCGTGACCAATGGGGAAGGTGTTCGTTTATCTGAGGGGAAGTGCGGTCGGACTTATGAGAGCCAGGAATGCGTTGTCTTGGTTCGCACGGGAATTCAAAGTTGGGAAATCCATACTCATGGTGGCATGGCTGTTGTTCAGTCTTTTCTTGAGATTTTTGCATCAGCAGGTGCTGATGTCGTTTCATGGGATAAATGGCTTGCTTTCATGCAAAAAGAAACACGGGACACCACCGTTCGGAAACAGCTTGCTCAAGTCGATGGGTCTTGTGAAGCTCAAATTCTTACGAGGCAGCTCGCGGGTGCCTTTGAGAAAGATATCAAGCGAGTTCAGCAAGCACTTGATACAACTCCAAGATGCCTGGACCAACTCGTCCTGGCAAAGTCAGTCATCAACCGTTTGGAACGCGCTGCCCGAATTGGTTTACGCTTAACCCAACCATGGCGTGTCATTTTGTTGGGACCAGTTAATACGGGGAAAAGCAGTCTGGTAAATGCGATCGCTGGATATGATCGAAGCATTGTTTCCTCCCATGCTGGCACAACACGTGACGTTCTGGAGACACGAGTTGTAATTGATGGGTGGTCAGTTGATTTTATTGACACAGCAGGTTTCCAACTCGCCGACAATCAAAATCGAGAAATTGATGAAATTGAAAAAAAGGGGATAGATCGAGCGGTAGTGGAAGCATCGAATGCTGATCTCATAGTGTATGTTCAATCATTAGACCAATCGGTAGCGGACGGTTTCACAGCGGCACAATTCAGCGATAATCTTCTGCTAGGCAATGATCTTCCGCCATACATCAGCGTTGGTACAAAGTCAGATCTATGTGACAACAAGCAGTTATACGACCCGTCCCTCTCAGAGTCATTGGTTCCGACATCTGCTCGTACTGGCCAAGGATTAGAGCGTCTCATACAAGTCATACTTGAAACACTTGTCCCTGAAATAAAAGATCATCCAAATTGTTTCCTGGAAGGCGTTCCAGTATCACCAGAAGATGCTGATGTCGTGAGGAAACTCCACCAACAAGTAGAAATTTACTCACGAGATTTGTGATTACGCACCAAAAGTTTTATTGGCATCTCAGTGAATGGGCCATTTTTTCTGAGTGAGGAAAGAAGATACCTTTTGTAAGGCGCAGTGAGGCTTTCAGGTGAACTTGTCGAAAGGACAATAGTTGGTGGGGCAGTGTCTACCTGCGTTGCGAAATAGATGCGTACAGGCCGGCCTCGGCGATCGGCAGGTGGTCGGGTGGCTTGAGTGGCGGCATGAATGATTGTATTCAGCGCCGCTGTTGGGACTCGAGCCTGACTTTGGCGAAAGAGTCGTTGCGTCGTATCGATTGCTGCTTTGACATTACGTCCGGTTGTGGCGGTCACAAACGCAATAGGAGCCCATGGCATCGTACGGAAAGTGTCACGAAGGTATTGCGCCCACTCGCTTCTTTCTACATCTCCAGCATACAGGTCCCACTTATTCACCACGAGAAGAACAGGTTTTTGCTGCTCGACAATAAGATCAACGAGTTGTTTGTCAACTTTCCCCACAGGCTCTGTCGCATCGAAAAGCATGAGAACTACATCAGCGCGGCGAATACTTCTTTCGGCGCGGTGGGTTGAGTAAAAGTCGATATCACTTTTGCGACTTTTTGTTCTTCGAAGTCCGGGTGTATCAATTGCAAGAAAAGAGTGTCCGTCTACTTCAAAACGAACATCAATACTGTCACGTGTAGTTCCTGCAACAGGACTGGCAATTACTCGTTCTTCTTTTGCAAGAGCATTGACAAACGTACTCTTTCCAACATTTCTGCGGCCCACAATCGCTACCTTCATTTCCGGTAGGGCTGTTGTGGTTGAGTCATCATTTTCTGTGGTCGCCGGTAAAAGTGTTGTAATTGCTTCAACTAATTCATCACGGTGACGGTTCTGTTTCGTACTTGTGACAATTGGTGAACCAAAACCAAGTTCATCAAAGTCATGACCTAAGACATCATATTTTTCATCATCAGACTTATTTGCTACCAGAAGAACATTGGCGCCTGACTGTCGCAAGCGTAAAGCCACTTCTCCATCTGCCGGAACACGACCCGTTCGGATGTCAACTACGAAAACCACTACTCCAGCAGTAGCCAAGCCAGCTTCTATCTGCATGTCGATTTGCTCAGTCAATCCATCTGGATCGTCAAAGCCCATGCCACCGGTGTCTATGAGATCAATTATCTTTTCACCACATTCAATCCTTTGCGTGAGGCGGTCTCGAGTAACACCTGCAGTAGGGTCTTCAATTGCAATTCGTCGCTGAGAAAGCCAATTGAAAATGCTTGATTTTCCAACGTTTGGCCTGCCAACGATAACGACCTGCTGAGTAGAGGAGGACATGCTGTGAGTGTTCGCAGAGATGATTGATTTATCTAGGACGGCTAAGGGCAGTCGTGAAGTACGTCTGCGACTGTTTGTGTATTTACGTTTCTAATAATACCACGCTCGGTGATTATCGCTGTGATGAGTTGAGCTGGTGTGACGTCGAAGGCCGGATTATAGCCACGAGCTGAT
>JAUWWJ010000239.1 GCA_030616935.1 Planctomycetaceae bacterium | reverse complement strand
GGTTGCTATGGGCTGACGTTCTACAGACCACCATCTACCGCTGACAACGACTCTGCTACCAAGAATAAGGGTGCTATCGATCAATGGAAACAACTTCCAGTGAGTGACGTCATCTGGCGAACTATTCGCACCGAATCAGCTGACGAGGACCATGAAGCACTCTCTCAACTCCTCTGGGAAGCCTGTTCGTCTCTGGTGGATGACCTCGTACCAGAGGACGAGACGATAACGACCACACGCCCGCTAGTAATAATAAACTGCCAAATAGCGTGTGGCACCAGTATCACCCGACGACTAGAGGTCAATGGAATCGCTCAGGAAGCGAAAAGAATTCTACGTGAACGTTGTGCAGCGGCGGCTCCACACATTTGGATAGAAAATATTTCTGCCGACGTTGAAGAATCACTCGCGGCCCTTGGGCGTAACCGATCTGGAGGACGTCCGGGTGCAAGCAGCTCTTTCACATCTGCTCTCGCCGACATTGTTACAGAGGCCGAAAATGCGTCTCCTTTGACATCGGCCGAACGTGAAGCTGGCTGGTTAGCACTTGAACTCCTTGAGAGTGAATAAACGAGTAAACAATTCATTCACAAAGAAAAGCCGGATAGAACGCCAATACGGCTACCTTTGAGGAACCTTATTCATGCACATTGAACAACTTGAAATTGAACGCTTCGGAGGACTTCAACAGGTCAGCTTAGAAGGCCTTGGCCAAGGCATCGAAGTCATTCACGGCACAAATGAAATCGGCAAAACCTCTTTGCTTGAATTTATCCGAGCCGTGTTTTTTGGGTTTGAGGGATTATTCAGACGGGGTGTTCTTGACCCAAAGATCCCCTGCAGCGGACGGCTTATTGTTGTCACAGGGAAAGGCCCTCGGGGCAAACGAGAGCGCCATCGTTTCAGCATCGAACGCCGCCATGAAGGACCAGGCATCGCAACGCTTACACGAGAAAGTTATGAAGATGATATTGTTGGGCTCGGCGGCGATGAGGGAGACCGTATCACTGTAAAGCAGCTCGATGGCACCCGTACGGACAGTCAACGCATATACCTCCAAGACATTGTGGGTGACATTGACGAAGCCACATTCACGAACGTCATGGCATTTGGGCTTGATGAACTACATGAACTGCGCACACTTGAACCGGAAGGGTGTGGAAGTCGATTGTATGAACTTGCCAATGGCCTTGATCGGTCGCGAGTGGCAAAAACAATTCGCCAGATTGATGAAGCCATTCAACGACTTGAGCGAGGGGATGGTGAGAAAACACCACGGCAACTCCTTCTAGAAAAACGAGATGCTTTACGAAAAGCTAAGAGCGACGCTCAATCTGAATATCTAACTGGCGACCTATTCATTGAGCACACCCAAGTGCTACGAGAAATAACCAACCTTGAAAAAGCTGCAGCCAGAGTTGCAGTTGCGGAAAACCTTGCGCGCGACGCTCTGCCAACGAGTCAGTTGCGATATGCTTGGAAAAAACTCTCTGACGAACTTGAGTCGCTCAAGAAGGTTGCTTTGGTGCATCCTGATTACGACGGGTGGCAGCACGATGTGAAAAAGCGAAAACAGGTCTTCCGAATTGTTGAAAGACGTCTGAAAGAAAGAAGAAAACTCGCTCGAGAACTCGCCAATCGTGACACCAAGTCAGTCATCTGGAAAAAACGAGTTGAAATCAAGAGTCTTCTGGACGATCGTTCTCAGGTAGAACGTCTTGTCGCCGATATCGCTCGAACCGAAGCCCACGCGAAGCTTGCAGCCCGCCGTTTTGGGGAACAGATCGGACTGTGCGGACTGACAAAAGTCATATCTGTAGAGGATCCACAAACCTCTGACGATGGCATGGCTGTCGTATTGCCCGAGGGGCTTTCGCTCTCATTTGGCCCGCTACGCACTCGAGCACGAAACTGCAAACTCGCATCTCGTGAGGTTGCTCGCGCTCGCAAGCAGGTTGCCCGGGCACGGTCGGAACTTGACAAAGCTGAACGACAACTCGACGCGAACGGAGGAGCACTTAGTGGACCCGCTCTCACTACCGCTATTGAAGCAGCTACAGAACAGTCTGCAGCAATCCGTAAACGCATGAGTGCAGGGGAAAGAGCGACTGAAATCCACCAGACGATCAAGCAACTTGAACAGGAAATGAGCAAACAGCTTGCCAGCCAGGTAATGCCACTAAGTTGGCTACTTGGACTCGGAAGTATTTTTGTTGTTGGAGCCGGAATGCTGCTATCTGGCCTTCTGTTGCCGTCAGTTGCTACTGGGCCTCTTGCTTATGTCATCGCCGCACTCGGTCTTGCGGGCACCGGTGTAGCTTCCGTAATGACTTGGACGCTTGACAGGTCCTCAGGAGCACGGCTTGAAGAAACACGTCGACAGCATGCCCTTGCACGAAAGCAGCAGAAAGATGTCGCTGCTCAATGCGAAACACTCGATGCAACAATCTCAAAATTCGGAAATCAGTTCTCAAATGCGAGCACAGAAACAAACGAGTTGCAACAAGAAAGCACCCACTCGCCGCAAACTGATCTCCAACGACGCGCAGCAAGGGTAGACGCTGAAATCATTCGGCTGGAACACATGGCAACTTATGAAGGAGTCCTTCGTAGCCATAAGGATCGCATCTCCTATGCTCGAAAGAAATTGAAGCTGGCTTTTAGTCGACGAAAGAAAAGTGTTGCCCGTTGGCAGAAATCTCTTGAGCATAGAGGTCTACCTAGTACGTTGAGCCCATCAGAAGTCTGGCGAATTAGCACACACCGCCACGAACTCCTTACGCTCGATGACGACCGGCGGCGACTTTCCGACGAAGCCCGCCATAAACGAGAAGAACTAGCCGCTACTTCAAGACGAATTGAAGCAATCCTTGTCGAGTGTGAACTCCTGCCGGAAGGCACTGCACTCGATCAACTTCAACAACTCGATGACCTTTTGAACAAGCAGCGGCAACTCCACGAGCGACAAAAAGCATGCACTCGTAAACTCGAGAAGGCAAGAATTCGTCATCGGCAGGCAATTCGACAACTCAAGGTATGCGATCAGACGCTCCAAGCGAGGCTGGAACGATGGGATGCTGAAACAGAAGAGATATTTCTTGCAAAGACCGATCGCCGACCATATTTCGATGAGCTCGCCGAAAAGACTCGCATTGCCGAACGAACATGGAACGATGGCAGAAGTCGATTCGAAGATCCGAGCCTGCTCGATACATGGATTGAGCAATCGTCAATGATTTCGCTTGAAAAGCGATTGTCTGATGCTGAAACAGCGACAAAAGAGCTTCACGAAAACCTTGGTCTCCAGAAGGCTCGACTTGCAGAAATCGAGAAAGAGATCCAACTGGCTGAAAAAAACAACGGCCTAGAGACGCTACAGCATCAATCTGCTGCAGTTGATGCACAAATAGCTGACCATGACCGCCGCATTAATCTACTCAAATGCACCCGCCGACTATTAGAACGTACCCGTGCGGATGTGGCGAGACACCACCAACCAGCCGCGCTTATTGAAGCATCTCACTGGCTTGCTCAACTTACTGAAGGCAGATACGTACAGATCACCACGGCGGCTGATGAAGCCAGGCTTGATGTCCATGACGCCGCTGGTGTGATCTGGAACCCAGAGCGACTCAGTCGCGGGACTCGAGAACAGGTTTTTCTCGCCCTACGGCTTGCCCTTGTACGTGACCTCCACGAACAAGGCATCACACTCCCTGTAGTCATGGATGATGCCTTGGTTAACTTCGATGATCGACGCGCTCGAGCCGCATCACGCACTCTTGTTGAATTTATGAATGATCGAAACGGTGATCATCAAATGCTGGTTCTCACTTGCCATGCTCACGTCGCCGCTCTCTTTAGAGAAGCCAAAGCAACCGTTCGCACCCTCAGTTCGAGACAACTGTCAACTGCCAACTCAGCGGACGACGATGTCACACAAGAAGGAGCTTGGCGAGCTGAAGAATACTTCTTTGGCGATGCTGAATAGACAAGTCGACAGCAACAGATTGAGCCCAATCACAACGGTGCACACACGAATCAATGTCATACGTGCGGGCTACCCCGCCTCGGAGACCTCAGGAATACGCTCTCGGACCAAAGACAGATACCGTGCTCGCAT
>JAUWWJ010000515.1 GCA_030616935.1 Planctomycetaceae bacterium | reverse complement strand
TGATGAAGCCACGGCCATACAGGCTGGCCATGACATGATTGAGCGTCATGCGGATGCCCTTGCCGAGAAAACAACGGCTATGAACCAGCTCCTGAATGATGAAATTCCTTGGTTTCGTTGTCCCGATAAAAAGTTTGTAGATATCTACTACTATCTTTGGTCTCTCTACCTGATGTATTCAATTGATGTAGGCAATGGGTGGGAGATGGAGAACCACACCCAGACTGCTGTAAACAATTTTCTTGGACTTCATCGTTATGACGCGATGTTTCAAATAAAAGTCGGATCGTGGGCTGCCAATAAGGCCCACTACGGCTATGGAAATGTTCTGACATGGAAGCACCTCACTGAAAACGACCGATTTCGTGAACTGCCCAATGGCATTCGTATGCTTTCTGACAACAAGGGGACGACATGGCATAGTGGTGCCTACGGTGGAGAAATGTCTGAACATGTTCTTGGTGCATGGCAGATTTATGAGCATACGGGTGACGTAGAGTTTCTACGAGCAAGTTATGAAGATCATTTTGAAAAGCTCTTTCGTAAGAGGCTCACAAATTGTGCGATGAATGAGTTCGAAGTGGCGGAAACACTTGCTCGCATGGCGTCAGTTCTTGGCAAAGAAGCAGATGTGCGTCACTGGCAATCACTGGTGCGTACTGATCCTGACCATGTTCGACTCATGTTTGATCAGCGATGGGAGATGAATGGTATAGAAAAGTATTTCGCAGGTCCAAAGAGTGGTTTGATTGGGACAAACTCATTTTGGGCAATGCGTTCTCACTATTTTCCAAGAGAATATGCCGAGGAAATGGTGCAGCACTGGGCAGTTGATCGCGAGAAGGGTTTCTTTGGTGAGTTTTTCCCACTTGCGATGTCAAAACAATCAATGCAGGAGTTCGACACGAAAGTCGATCATTCCTTTGGGTATACGCCAGATACGGCCTACTTCATGCTCGATGGAATGTTCTGCCAAGGGCTTTCCGTTGCCCCGGAATTAACACTCAATCACATTAGTAATTACAACTGGCACGACGAATGGAACATTCCTGTTGCACCTGAAGCGTACCGCCGTGACCGCACACTTTTTGGAGACCAATATTCAAACTTCAATGCAGGCAAAATCCTGTTGTATCTTGAAGGTTTAGGCGGGCTCAAGTATTCCATCCCGGAGAATAGACTGCTTGTGCGTCCAGCCCTACCAGACGACTGGGAATGGATGGAAATCCGACTGCCACTCAAGGGTGAATGGACTACGATTCGCTACGAGAAAGATAAAGTAGACGTCTCGGGGTCGCCATTATCCTGGGAGCAAATTTCAAGGGGTAATTCGAACTGATTGAACGTAATGCTTTGCAAAGTTGGTTTGGCCTGCACGGCATGTAAATCACTTTAGCATTCGCTCTATTGAGGAAAAGAATCTTATTGATTTAAATCGCATCAAGCCCAAGTGTGCTTGTCTGGTTATGACCTTCTAGAACCAAAGGTCCGAATTTCGATCCAGATTGAGTTTGTCAAGATTTTCTTTGTAGTGTTTTATTTTTGCCGTGCTTTCCTTCAACTTTTTGCTGAG
>JAUWWJ010000098.1 GCA_030616935.1 Planctomycetaceae bacterium | reverse complement strand
CTTTCAACTATTGTGAGTGGTTCCAAAGCAATTGAACGACCAGAGTTCTGGAGCAAAGGCTGGATAAAGCTGAAATCTACAAATGAAAAGTTTGTGTACTGATTCGGCCCAGCAAATTGCCAGACAACAGAATTCACAAGTCCTACAGCAAGTTCACCAGCCGTCGCAAGATACCGTTGTGCACGTAAGTTCGTTTCGGTACCCCATCGAGTGACTTGCCCTCCAGCATTCCGCGTCGCTGAACCTCGGTTTAAATATTCTGTGGTATTCCCTCCATAAAATTGAACATCAAAAGCAAACCGTTCAGTACTCACGTCAAGAGCTGAAAGATAGAGTGTCTGAAGCTGATCCCACCAATTAATTGAATTGAGATACGCCAGCTTCATCGCTGACTCAGAATTCAATTCAATCGCACCCGCCTCCGTCAGATCAACAACTTCATAGAGCCGCGAACGCCAGGCCGGATTGTCGAGTGTCGTACGATCACCATTAATATGCCAGCGATAAAAACCGTGCTTCCCATCGACGCAATGCATATAACGGTGGCTTGTCGGATCATCAGGCGGCATCGGTGGAAAAATTTGGTTGTACGGATCATGAAATCGACTTCGTTTATCTGATCGAACGTTGTAATCAAACGGTACTTCCCACCGCGGATCACAAGATTTCTCCTTGAGCAGCGCATTGACCTCACGATCAGCCTGGAGGTAATACTTACCGCGCGAACACCCCACGAGCAAAACAGTGCAAAGCACTGCAATACTTAATGGTTTCAACCAACTCTCTGTACGCGACAGTTTCATGGAACACGCCTCGCGGGGGAACGGGCGCTCTCGTGACAGGTATCCACGACCCCGTGCACAGGGATGTAACGTGGTGCCTCTACCGACTGAATCGACTGAGCAGGCTGTAAATCTTTAACGAAAGCATGGAATAGGAAAGTTAAGTTGTTTATATGACCTGGGGGGAAATAAACCCATTCAGGCCGCAAGGTCACTCCAACCGATACATCTTATCTGTGTGAGTGCGTCAACAGATAAGGGCAAGTATGTTTGAAAACCGGATGAAACATCCAAAGAGTTGGGGTGTGATCCTCTGCTGCGCGGTTGTTCTCCTAGGCATGCGGACTCTTTCTGCTGAGATCGGTTTGACCAGCCAACCAGAGCCACTCGGATATCCAGGCTCTATTGATGACCCGGCTGATGCCCTTGCTGAAGAAGAAGCGGGTAGTATCTGGGCGCCACCCAAACGAGCTGATGATCTTCAAGTACCCGCCGGTTTCGACCCTGTCCGAAGTAATGGTTTTTCTGAAAACCCAAGAGATCTTCTTACATGTTTTAAGGAACCGGCCCCGGCTTCACATTGTGACCGAAATATTGTTGACCGACATTGGATGGGCCCTGGTGAGCTTGCCTACCACAAGGCACCAAATCATAAGCCATGCACGAGAGACCACACACGTGTTTTTCGCACTGAGTTTCCCGGACGTCTCTGGTTTTCAACTGAGTATCTTGTCTGGGCCACAACCGGGCAGGCTGTTCCTCCACTTGTAACCAGCAGTCTTGCCGGCACACCAGACGCGGATATCGGTGTCATTGGTTTACCAACGACACGTGTTCTTTTTGGGGGAACCAACTTTGAAGGACCTATGCGATCTGGTGCTCGACTCACAGCTGGATTCTGGTTCACACCACGGCAGGAACGCGGTATTGAAGCATCCTGGTTTGGTCTCGCTATTGCTAAAGAGTCTTTCGGCCTTTCAACGAATGGTGGAACTTCTTATCTGGCGCGACCTTATATCGATGCAACAAATCCGCCACAACAAGACGCCGTTATTATTCCTTTACCCGGGCCGCCCACATTCCCTCCTGCTGACCCCGCACTTCTTGATCAGACCGTTGGAGCGTTACTCGAGAGTCAATTTGGAAGTGTTAATGTTCTTTTCAAAACCAACAGAACACAGGGTGAAGACTTTCATAGGCGGTACTTGGTTGGTGGATTTCGATATCTGATGCTTGAAGATCGACTTGCTGTGAATATGACATCAAGTGTTTCACCGGAAAGTACAACTGTCTCTGACTCCTTTCGGACGCTGAATCAGTTCTACGGAGGAGAATTTGGCCTGGTTGAAAAGTGGTGGCGAGACCGATGGTCACTCCAGGTTCTTGGCAAAGTTGCCCTCGGAGCAACAACGGTGACGACTCGCATCAACGGGTCGACAACAACAACGGAAACTACGACGGGAACGACAACAACCTATCCGGGTGGCGTGCTGGCACAGGCAACCAATCCAGGAAATGAGCAATCACTTTTTGCGGCCGCAGGTGAATTTGGTGTGACGGCTGACTATGCCATCTGGTCACAGTTTCGACTCTCAGTCGGATACTCACTGATTTACTGGACGACGGTCGGTCGAGTCACTGATCAAATCGATCCATCCGTCAACCCAGAACAATTTGGTGGTGGCACAATTACAACAGGGCCTTCTGACCCGAGATTCAATCTGTCAACAACTGGTTTCTGGGCCCAGGGTGTCAATGCGGGTCTGGAATATCAGTTCTGATCCCAGAACATATTCTCGTTGTCGTGAATCTGCGTTACCGAGGATTGCTAGCTTCGACACCTCGAAACGCAACCACCTCACAGCGTACTGGCATGCTCTCACGAAACTCAATACTGCAACTGAAAATCTAGTGACGGGAAGCGAAGAACAGTTCGATACAGAATACGCCAGGAACGCGTGGATTCATCCCACCGGCTTCCCATGGGCTCGTAACTTGACCACAACATCCCGGCCAAGAATGCCCCGCATCTTGTAGGCAAGTGTTGGTTTCCTATCGAGCAGCTTGTTCAGACTTTCCTGAGACCAGGCCAAGACCTGGCTGGCTTCAGTGGCGACAACATCAGCCGTTGCTCTTTCGCCAGAAAGAAAACTCATTTCACCAACGAATTGTCCTGGCTCATTGCGAGCTATGATTTCGCCACCGGAACGCACTTCAAGAGCTCCTCGCTCAAGCACCTGAATGTCATGAACCACCGAATCACGCTGAATTATCATTGTTCCAGCTTCAATTTCACGCCACTCGCCTCGTTTCAGCAATTGGCGAAATTCACCCGGGGTTAGTTCAGAGAAGACTTTGTCGTAGAGTTCTTGTGCTATCCCATCCATGCGCCGCGGCCGCCGCTCCCGTAAAAGAATACCAATCTGGATAAGGTTCACGGTAATGAACAGTGCGTTCCAGCCGATTGGTGCCCAGAGGATATGGTCACTGCAGTTGCAATAAAATGGAAGAAGTGACAATCCCGCAAATATTGTCAGCACTCGCAACCAGAGAATATCGCGAACAAGATATGACGTCAGGTACAGAACGTTTGCAACATGCACCATGTCATCAACGCATGGGCAGTACATCGTGAGCAGAAATAAAACAGCTGGATCCATCAACAACGCCTCTTCCCCCCTCTACATTCCATACGATGCAATTGGCCACATCGGGTCAACTGCAACGCTTTCGATTCAATTCATCCTTTTCGTGCGATTCTGTAACTTCTTCTTCATCAGTCGCAATCTTAAACTTCCATCCATCAATAACCGTTCCTTCTGTTTTCAGATGTGACATCAAGAAGAACAGCCGACGCCGGGCATCCCCCTCCGGCCCTTCTGGAATATCACTGAAACGATCTCGAAGGTAGTATGGTGCCCACGCCTGTGAATAAAGCGTGGCCTTCAATCGCAACTTTCGGCAATCAAAACATTCCGGGACCGTGACGCGGTAACTGACAATATCTGTGCCCTGACCATCAGCATATTGTGGATCTTCTCCTACACCATGTGGGTGTGTCGCTTCAACAAATGCTGCTGGCATCTCACTACTCGGCCCCTTTGCTGACCACCCGCGAGGCAGAAGCCTATTGTCTTTTGCGTCATGTGTCCGATGCAGAAAACTTGTTGTAAATTTCCCAGAAGCATTCTGAGTCAACTCTTCATAGATCTGAACCTGATTCGGATTACTGATGACACGATGGTGCGGCTGGTACGCTTGCTGTTGACGTTGCCCGTCTCCAACCTCATCAAAGAATTCTGAGGGCAATACTCGGCCGTTCTCGCCAACAATGACACCGGCACCATTTGTTAATCCTGAAGACCAGATAATCCGGTCACGTCCATAGGTACTATCCACAAGTAGAAACTCGATCCACACGCGACGAAACCCAACACCACTTGGTAAACGATGACCGGTCAGATTGGTCACTTTCACATCCGCAGCGATGGTCTGGCCCGCAGTTTCCACATTAAGAATTTCAACCGTAGCTGTATTTTTCTGTGCATTTTGGACGTAGTTGTCGATGGCAAAGTGAATTCCTTCCACACCGGTCTCATAATCAGGTAACCGGACCCCGAGCACATCATTAAATTGCCTGAAGATCTCGAGCAGAAAGACATTCATGCCCTGAAATGTATGTCGCCGAAAACCCTTGTCACGAAATTGAACATTATGATCCTTCCGTGCAATTGAATGATCAGATTCAGGGTATTCATGGTCTTGAAGCACAGCAATCTTTGTTGCAATCTGATCAATTGAGATATCACCATCAGGACTCTCATACCCTTTGGGCATATGACACTCCTGACAGCTTCGTGATTCAGACGTCCGGCCAAATTCATCCTGAAAACTACTGTTGAGCCACTCTAAATACGTCGCCTGCTCAATCTTATGTGCAAAGCCTTGAAATTGTGGTGTCTTTTCAGATGCAAGCAACTGTTCGAGATGTTCCCGCGGCGGTTGTTCAACCCCGGCAGGAGGATGACTCAACGGCCAGTCGAGAACTGGCAGATTAATAACATGGCACGTTGCACACATTCGTGATGATTGAATGAATGGACTGTGTTTTGGAGCGGCGCCAAGTACTTTGAGCATCGGCTTTGTGACAACGTCTTTAAACGGTCCATAAATCTCATTTGCAGGACCCGTCTCAAATTGACCTGTTATCGAATTGGCCAAAAAACCTTGAAGGTCTGGATATTCCTCAACCATTCCGTGACAGACGGTGCAACTGATTCCATCCCGAGCTAAGCCGCCATACTTATGGTGTGGGTGATTTGGATCGGCAACGTGAAACCAATCGAGACTTTCTTTGCCTTTTGTTTCCCACGGTTTGAGACCCGTATCAAATTCGTGTTGTCGTTTTCCAAGAGCACCATGACACCGCAGGCACGTGTTTACTACTTGGTCACCGTACACGTCCGCCTGATCACCGGGTAATTCTCGTGTAAGTTGTGACAACTCACTTTCAAGCTGCGTATGGAAAATCGGGTCGCGTCCAGCAAGACCCATTGGCGACCATCTCCACTCACCATAGGGCGAAACATTCAGGCCTCCTCGCTTCGTTTCCAGAAACATGACGGGGCTCGCACTATGCCGACCAGTGGCAGCGCTATGACACATCAGGCACTGATCGGATGTTAGAAATCGCTCAGGAATCGATGCATGTGGGGTGACATGATCATTCGATTCAGCGGGGAATTTCCGCACTTCTGGATACGTAACATATTTCGAAGATTTGTAGGTATTAAGAAATTCGAAACTTGGCCTAGTTGGACCTGGATCCAATGGAGCACGAAACGCTGGGGGTTCTGGATCATGGCGGAAGTCGTATGGCTGAAGTGCTGTTGGAATTTCTCGCCACGTGTTGTCGACAAAATATTGTATTGGCTCACCCGGGAAACCTGTTATATTCCGGAGTGATGAAAACGTTCCACCCTCCTCAGCAACAGAATGACACCGCACGCAGGCGAGAACGAATCCTGCCTGCGGATAATCAAAGGAGTCGGGACTATCGTATTCCTGACCCTCAAAGACACTTGCCCAGAACCAACCATCTGGTGATCCGGAACTGTCTTTAATCATCACATCACAGCCGGCTGAAGATGGAAGCCGCAACACGGCAAGAATCTCTTCTTCGTTCATATCTGCATAACGAGCAGCTGGCGGCGGAAGCATTTCTTTGATGATCATCCCACCATCGGGAATAGCGCCTTCACGAGGTGCTTTTTCTGGGGCATGCCCCGAATCGCGACCCTCGGGCCAAAAGTCTGGATTCCCTGTGAGCCAGTACATCACCTTTGGTGAATAAAAGCACCGGACTGCGGGATGCGTTCCATAGTATTTTCCTTTTACATACGCACCGGTATCACGCACGTACTTGTCGTGGCTCCATCCTAACTGCGTTGCGTATGCTCGGCGCTTGATAAACGGAAAGAGTATTTTCTCGTACTCGATGTGGCTCATCGTTGTAGGCAACG
>JAUWWJ010000018.1 GCA_030616935.1 Planctomycetaceae bacterium | reverse complement strand
GATTCAAACGGGCGGTATGTAACCCCGTACTCGACACCAGCATGCGAATGCGACCTCTCTTCAGCCGACCATTCGTAGATCCCCAAACGATCGAGGATTGCGGTAGCCAAACCTTTCCCCCGAAAAAAGTCGCCCCCTGTTACGAGAGTAAGCAACAAAGGCTCTTCTATCGGTGGCTCACCTTCTGACGACTTACCATCACGACGAACATAAACGTGGGCTATCTCATGCAGATCACCATGAGAAGACCCCGAACTGAGACTGTTTGATCGTGCCTCTAGCAAACTCGGAAGTAAGGTGCGGCGAAGTCTATCCGCACCTTGCACCAGCGGGGGGCTGCACACCAGTGCTGGGGCATCTCCCCAAGGGCTGCTGAATTCCTCAAATCTTTCACCAACAACACTACGTGTCATTGCTTCACAAAACCCAGCTGCTACACAAGATTCACTAACCACCCGTACCATCCGTTCACGCGGTGACCGCTGCACGGGAACAGCCGTTATCGGGATATCCTCGGGAACACAATCGTACCCTTCAATGCGAGCAACTTCCTCTACAAGATCGATTTCGCGAGTGCAGTCACGTCGCCACGTTGGAGCGAGCCAGCGTGTCACATCATCTCCTGACTCCTGTTTAACAAAACCAAGAGACTGAAGGATCTCCCGTTGGCGCTGATGAGGAATTGAAACACCTAGAACCTGTTCTACGCGATGCATACGTAAATCAATTGTGGCCTGGCTTGAACTGAGGCTTCCTGCCTGAATCGCTGGAGCGGCAAAAGTACCACCAGCAAGGTTACGAATGAGTTCTACCGCCCTGCAACTTGCCCATTCCACAGCAGAAGGATCAGGGCCACGTTCAAATCGATATGACGAAGGACTTCCCAAAACCAACGCACGAGCAGCGGACCGTACTGGCAAGGGAGCAAACTGGGCTGACTCAATTAACACATCTGTTGTTTCAAGTGATATTTCAGTCTCAGCACCTCCCATCACCCCTGCAATAGCCAGCGACTGCTTCGAGTCAGCGATGACACACATCTCGGATGTAAGTTTGTATTCCTTGTGGTTGATTGCTACGAAGGATTCTCCTTCTTTAGCCCGTCGAACAATGATTTTTTCACCGTTTAACCTATTAAGATCAAAGGCATGCAAAGGCTGGCCGCACTCAAGCATGACGTAATTTGTAACATCAACAACATTATTCACACTGGCAACACCAACGGCCTCAAGGCGACGGACGAGCCAATCCGGACTTGGGCCTACGGTAACGCCTCGGATTAGTCGTGCCGAATAGAAAGGGCACATATCTGTTGATTCGATCGCTACTGAGAAAGAATGAGGAAGCTCTCCACCCCCGATAGAAGCCGCCGGAATCTTCAACGGACGTTGGAACAAAACGGAAACTTCTCGTGCGACCCCTATGTGACCAAGACAATCTGGTCGATTGCTTGTCACTTCGAGATCAACGGCTGTGTCATCATGCACCATCTTTGTTGACTCATGATTCAGTCCTGAAAGAAGAAGCCGCTCCGTCAAAGCATCAACCTCTGGCAGATCAACATAATCAGCAAGCCAATCTAAGGACACAATCATGCCTGCCCCCGATCATGAAACTGCTCAAGAAACCGAATATCGTTTCGATAAAAATCGCGGATATCAGCCACGCCAAAACGCCTAGCAGCAATTCGCTCTACACCTAAGCCAAAGGCAAACCCACAAACCTCATCTGGGTCGTAGCCGACGGATTGCAGAACCGATGGATCGACCATGCCTGCTCCGCCCATTTCGATCCATCGGCCATTCCACTCCATATCAACTTCAACACTTGGCTCAGTGAAAGGAAAGAAAGAAGGACGAAACCGAACACGCACGTCACCTCCAAGAAAGCTTGAGGCAAAGGAACGAAGCACACTTTTCAGATGAGCCATTGTTGCGCCGGGCTCGATAAGAAGACCTTCAACTTGATGGAACATTGGATAGTGTGTTGCGTCAGCTGTATCCGGACGATAGACACGACCGAGTGAAACAATTCGAAGCGGTGGTTTTCTTTGCTCCATCACGCGTATCTGTACGGTACTCGTCTGTGAACGCAAAAGAAGCGGACGATCAGTGTTTGCCACGGCAATGTAGAAATTATCAAGCGGATCACGAGCAGGATGCTCATTGGGAATTGCCAGTGCCTCAAAGTTGTGCCACTGGTCTTCTACTTCAGGCCCATCCACAGCCTCAAATCCCAGGTTAGCCATGATCGAGGAGACCCGGCGGATTGTCTGAGTAATTGGATGCACACGGCCAAAGCGAATAGGGCTTCCCGGCAAAGTGACATCGACCTGCTCGACACCCTTGAAATTTACTGATAGTGAAGCAACTCGCTGAGAGGCTTCAAGGAATAATGCTTCGACCGACTTTTTCACAGCATTAAACTGCTGACCACCTACTGGCTTGTCTTCGCGGTCGAGTTTGCCAAGCCCTTTCTGAACTGCCTTCAGCCGTCCATTTTTAGCCCCTAGGAAAACAACACGCGCAGCCTCGAGGGCTTCCGTATCAACTGCGTTTGCGAGTGCTGTTTCTGCCTCAGAACGCAATCTCTCAAGGTCTGCGACAAAAGCATCAAGATTGAGATTTGTCACGAGCGGCAAACCGTAGTGAGGAATTTCAAACAGTGGATAGGCGGACTATGCGACAACCGCTTCCGGCAAACCAAGACCCTCTCGGACCTGACTTACAACAACATCAAACCCGGTTGGATCAAGAACTGCCATTTCCGCTAATGTTCGGCGGTCGAGCTCACAACCAATCTTTTCCAGACCCGCAATAAATTGGCTGTAACGCAAGCCACGCTCACGGCACGCTGCATTGATTCTGATAATCCAGAGGCGTCGAAAATCTCGTTTCCGGCGACGACGGTCTCGCTTGGCAAACACTCCTGCTCGAATTATGGACTCTTTTGCAGTACGCAATAGGCGTCGACGTCCGCCAACTGATCCCTTCACTCGCTTCAGCAATCGTCGCTTGGCCCGCAACCGTGGGACAGCATTTTTAGTTCGCATCGGAAAACCTTCTCAACTTTCAGAATCTCTTAATCTCGGAAATTAGCATCTCGTAAAAGCTACAACCTAAGACGAGACGACCTTACATAACTGTTAGTAGCTATTTGAAGCGAGTGCCTCAACGATATTTGGCGTATCCGACTTATCCAAAACGCCGGTACCACGAAGATTTCGTTTTCTTTTCGCTGACACACGAACCTGAAGGTGACTCGTCCCACTACGACGGTGCTTCACTTTCCCTTTCGCCGTCACCCGAAACCTTTTCTTCGTTCCTTTGTGTGTTTTTTGTTTTGGCATAGCTTCTATTTCTCTTACTTCTTGTTTTTTCTGATTGTACCGTCCACTGAAACAGCTCATTGCTTACTATCAGCGGAAAACATGAATACTTACTTCGGGGCTATCGTACAGATAAGCCTGCGTCCAGTCTGTTGGGGTGGTGATTCTACTTTACCAATCTCTTCAAGTTGTTCGATGACATGCCGCATGATTCTCTGCCCCTCATCAATATGAGCCATTTCTCGCCCACGGAAAATTACTGAAACAGTTACCTTATCTTTGTGACCTAGGAAGGTTCGGGCCTTATTAATTTTAAATTCAATATCGTGTTCGCCGGTTTTTGGGCGAAGCCTAATTTCCTTGAGTTTTGTTTGATGAACGTGGGTCTTATGCTGCTTTTTCTTTTGTTGGTACTTAAACTTTCCATAGTCCATGATCCTGCATACAGGCGGACGTTCATTTGGGGCTACTTCAACTAAATCGAGACCCGCCGTCCGTGCTTCGGACAACGCATCATCGGTTGGAATAATTCCCAGCTGAGCTCCGTCTGCAGATATCACACGGACTGGGGAAATCCGAATTTGTTCATTGATGCGTTGCTGTTTCTCGATGGCCAAAAACTCCAAACCCATGACGGCTATTGCCTGGCGGGCTGGACATTTCCACGCACCTTACACCACGGCACAGCTCCTTTTTCTTGTACTTTCAGGAACCAGCGATGCAGAGCAGCGACTTCGAGCCTGGCACATATCGTTCGGGCCAAGGGTTCCACTCGAAGAGCCCTAGTATTCCAGCATCGATAGGGGGTAGTCAAGCGGTGCCCCTATGATTCGAGGCCTGGGAGGTCTTCCTGCAGGAAATTCTATTCAAGCGTGAGATCGACCCCCTCAATATACTGCTGGTCCGCCCCTGAAAACCGTGCCATATGACGTGATTCGACCACAAACGCAAGACTGAGCCGTCGGCCTTCGACAGTTCTCAGATGGTAGTGAATCCAATGAAACGGCAAATCTTCAGCCTCACCAACAGAAGCAACCCGCATGATCGTTGTCCCGTCGTCGCGACTGTACGTTGACGCGGACACCAGATGCCCAAATTGCTCACCGAGAGTCTTCTCTATGTCATTTTCAAAATCTGAAAGCGTGAGAACTTCTGACTGCAGAGGGAGTGGAGTCAGGGTTACCTGGCCAACCAATGCACCTTGGTCGACGAACCGCATCATGAGATATTCACTGCCCGCTTCTATTATCTTCCAATTGTTTTCGTAGACAACGTCGTATCGATCATAGGCATCACAGATCCAGCGAAACCCAGGCTTCCCGGGACCACGTCGGGGTCTGCCATATCTAGACATACCACCATTTGAACTGGCAGCAACAACTCGTGGCTGTAGTTTTTTCTGAGAACGACAGAACATTTTTATCACTGCCTCCGCATCAATCCCAGGGGCCATATAGGATACATCTCGTGATTCCTTAATCACAATCTGAAGCATCGACACCTTGCCGGCTGAATTGTCTCCCATGATCCAGTCATAATCACCCTCGACTGTGATCGATGTCGCTGCTCCATTGATTGCCCCTTTCATGCTCCCCTGAATGTGTACCGCCGTACTCTTGGCAGTGCGCTCTGTTATTGTCGCCTCCAACCCACCAGAATGAACCGTATCGATACAGAGTAAATCTGGGATCACATCCTGATTAAGCTCCCATTGTGTTCCACGAGCCTGATAGCTTGGTGGCACCAATGCGTTAAGATAGAAGGGATCAAATGCTACCGTTAGCAAATCGGCTTCGGGCTGCGTAAGAAATCCTTCGTGAAACCAAAAGTCGAGGCCCTTATCATGCGTACACACATGGATATCAGTTACGCCCTGAGGAAGTCGTGTGTTGACAGAATTCTCCCCGATAGCAGCGTTTGCAGTAGCGTGCTCGTAGTGCCTGACTATTGCGGGACTCTGTTCTGATCCATCAGGATTCACCTTGTTTCGATAGATGAGATTCGAATGAGCGTGAACCGGTTGCTCGATGATCTCTAACGAGCCCGATCGCAGATCATTCCCCACTGGAAACTTCAGCTTTCCAGTCACTGAAAGCTCAATCTTAAAGATTGAGGACGTATCGCGGGACACCCCCTGCTCACCCGCCAAAACGAGGCCTGGACAGCAATCAACAAAACAAGAGAGCCCAACGAAAGTGTGAAAAACAATGCGTATCAGTCGAAAAATTGTCGACGAAAGTTGCCCATATACTGGAGCCTCCAAACACTGATTCATAAAAACATGTCCCTGTTACTCACCTGCGAAAAGTCCAGCCTTTTGTAGGCAATCGGTTCCCCGCTGGTGATCTCTACAACGAACCCAAACTAGACCGCAGATTGAGGAAACCTGCAGTTTTGAGACACAAAAATAGCCCCGTAACCAAGGACCAGGCGGACTCCGCAACAACACCCTAAGACATTTCCGCTGGACAGATTCGAGTAAGACAGTTAGAGTACGTACTGATACTAAGTGTCCACTTCGAAAAAACCCTTTATTTTAGCTATTTAATGGAAGATGTATATTTTGACTGAAAACACCCTGCCCTGCGAAAGAAATCCGTAATCCGTTTGTGGTCAACGACTTGCGCGCAATCCCGAGCTCCTGTCGAACTGTCATAATCCGAACTTTTCTTGATTTTTTAAATTATTTGCTGTTTCAGCAAACCATCTGTCCCATTGCGGCGTATAACTAAAGCGTCCGCAGTCGAGGGTGTGGTGGGGATCAAGGATGATTCCAAGCGTGGACGCAGGATTGGTTTCATTGCCTGTTTTGGGGATGTGATACTGCTTCGAGTGCTTCGGCGATAACGTGAATGAGCGTAGGGGTGCGTTCACGCTGTGGTCAAAGAAACTCAAAGCATTGAGCATTTCTGCCATGGAGGAGTTTCATGCGTTCCGACATCTTGAAAGACGAGACATATTCGTTTATCCGCATTCACGACGACAATACATGCGCCGGCGGGTCCCAGCCCACCCATCCATGCGGCACCATTTCTTCACATGAGGAGGTTCTATCGATAGAAGATCTTGCCCGGCAATTCAATGTTTCAACAAAGACTATTTCTCGCTGGCGAGATCACGGACTTGTAGCTCAACGCGTTGTTATTAATGGCCGCAAACGTGTTGGTTTTCTTGCCAGTGCTGTTGACCGGTTTGTCCATGAGAACCCGGCAAGAATCCAAAGAGGAAGTCGATTCAGTCAGTTAAGCGATGACGAACATGACAAACTCATCGGGTGGGCTCGTCGTCTTGCAGCTGCAGGTGCCTGCCCTGCTGATGTGCACCGACGCATAGCAAATCGTCTCAATCGAAGCGTCGAAACAATTCGATACACGATTAAACGATACGACCAAGATCACCCTGAATCAGCAGTCTTTCCAAATGCTGATGGCAAACTACGGCCTGAAAGCTGTGCACGTATTTTCCGTCATTACCAACAGGGAGAATCTGTAGAGTCAATTGCCCGTCGATACCATAGAAGTCGAGCGAGTATCTATCGTATTGTTCTCGCCCAACGAGCTACGGCAATCTCTCAACTACCAATTGACTACATGCCGAATGCCCTCTTTGCCAGAAAAAGTGCTGAGAAAGTTGTCTTTCAGCCATTTCCAGAAAATGCCGATGCTCCCAAACGAGTCCGACGACCAACAGGGTTGCCTGCATATCTTGCAAGCCTTTACGAAGTACCTCTACTTACACGGGAGCAGGAAGTCTGGTTATTTAGAAAGTTTAATTACCTGAAATACAAGGCAGCACTTCTGCGTGAGCAGTTGCAGCCAGAGCGCCCAAGTGGACGATTGATGGATCAAATCGAGCTTCTCTACCAGGATATCGTTGAACTTAAAAACAAGATCGTACGATCGAATCTTCGGCTTGTTGTCTCAATCGCAAAGCGACGTGTATCGGCTTCGGATAGCTTTTTTGATCTTGTGAGTGATGGCAACATGTCTTTAATGCGAGCGGTTGAAAAGTTCGACTATGCCCGTGGAAATAAATTTAGCACCTACGCTTCGTGGGCTATTATGAAAAATTATGCCCGAACGATTCCGAATGAACACAAAGTACGAGATCGTTTTCGTGCGGCTGATATCGAGCTACTGCATGCTACAGCTGACGAAAGTACCGACGAGAGCTATCGAAGAATGGCTGAGTCAGACAGACTTCATCAAGTAGAAAAATTTCTCGATCGGCTCGACCCGAGAGAACAAACAATCATTGTCCGTTGCTACGGGCTGAATCATGAACATGACCCTCAGACTCTCAAAGATGTTGGGGCGGCTCTCGGAGTAACAAAAGAACGTGTCCGACAAATTGAAGCAAAAGCTCTGGAGAAGTTACGGAAGGCTGCAGAAGCAGAGGCGATGCTGCCTGAGATAGGCTAACTGCTCGAGGAATGAGCTTAGGAATTTCCACCACAATGAAACCCCAGCCCGACTGCGAGCCACTGTTCACCGTCGGGCTGTTTATTCTGCTGGCACTTCATCCCTGTGGGACCGCAACTCTGCCCCGATTGCACGACTAATTTGCTTCACAGCTTGCCTAATTCGATTCTCATTTTCAATTAATGCCATCCGCAGAAACCCTTCACCAGCTGGACCAAACCCAGCACCCGGGCTCACAGCCACGTCAGCCTCTTCCAGCAGTTTTGCGGCGAAGTCCATGCTGTTCATCCGACTCGCAAATGGCTCAGGAATCTTGGCCCATACAAACATACTGGCCTTGGGAACAGCCACTTGCCAACCAATTCGGCCCAAGCCCTCGCAGAGCACATCACGGCGCCGTTGATAGACCTGCGATTGATTGGCGACATCAGCTTCTCCATTACGTAGCGCTACTATCGCCGCAATCTGAATTGGACGAAACATTCCGTAATCGTAATATGTCTTTACAGTTCCCAACGCTTTGATGATGTCAGCATTTCCGGCACAAAAACCAACTCGCCAGCCGGCCATGCTGAACCCTTTGCTCATTGTGGTGAACTCGACTGCGCGTTCCTTTGCACCCTCTACCTCCAAGATGCTTGGTGTTTCGTATCCATCAAAGACCACATCTGAATATGCCAAGTCGGAGATAATCGGAAAGTCATATTGCTTCGCTACTGAAACGACATCTTCATAAAAATTTTTCTCTACAACTGTTGTTGTTGGATTATGAGGGAAATTAATAACGAGTACTTTCGGCGGCCCAGCAGCACTTCCACAGCGTGCCGATATTTCTGACAAGAACTTATCCGGTTTCGTTGTATCGATGGCAATTGGATTACCTGAGGCAAGCGCTACGGCATAGACATGGGCTGGATAAGATGGAGCTGGAACGATAATGTCGTCGCCTGGATCAATCATCGCCAAGCAAAGATGACCAAATCCTTCCTTTGAACCAAGCGTGCCAAGCACCTCTGTTTCTGGATCAAGACGAACACCCCACTTGCGTAGATATCGAGAAGCAACTTCCCTCCGTAAACTCACGACTCCAGTTGCTGGAGCATACCCATGGTTCCGTGTATCACTAGCTGCCTCAGCAAGCTTGTCGATAATAAATTGGGCAGGAGGATCTGACGGATTCCCCATGCTCATGTCGATGACATCGCACCCGCTACGACGTTTCTCATATGTAAGTTTATTAATCCGCGCAAAGAGGTACGGCGGAAGTTGCTCAATGCGTGATGCAGCCTGAATGTGCAAATGCTTCTCCTCGACCCTTTTCCTGCTCGACGTCCGTCAACTTTGATTCGGCACCGCCTCGAAGTCTACCGACAACCACTGTAGTAGTTTATCGCTGAACACTGCCCTGCGGGAGTCTTGGTCAACGGCCCTTCAAAAAATCAGTCTTTTTAAAGCTCTGAACCATTACCACAGCTGCTGGTACTTTTGTGGGTGCCAGCAGCCCAAGAAACCATATAAAGGCATAAAGGCAGGAAACTCATTTCACCAAGGGCTCGTCATAAGACGCTGGCGAGACCGTGCGGGACGAGTCTTCTGCTGCCCGACTCCCAGCACGGGGCTTTGATAGTTCATTGGTTTCGCGCTGAGTGATTGTTGAGGGCGGCATGTTGCTCGCTGCAGGAATGTTTGATTTTGGTGACTGGCTTGTGCCTGCAAGAAAATTATCAATCGAGGCGGATTCTCTGAGGTGGGTGAAATATCTCGCCATTTCGATCCGTTGCTTTTTCTCGAATATGTCTCGATGTAACTCTTCACGAACCTCATCGAATGTCACCTCCACCGGTTTTGTATACCCTTCGCACAAGAGGATCATGAATCGATCGGCTATCTGAATTATGCCAGATAGCTCCCCGGTCTTTAACGCAAATGCTTCCCGCTCCAAAGCAGGCTGTCCACTGTATTTTTGAATGGGCGGCACTTCTCCTCGCAAAGCCTTGCTTGTTGGATCGACTGAGTATTGTTCGGCGAGATTACCAATAATTTCTGGCGTGGGATTCTGCCTGGCTATTTGCCATACCTCCTGAGCCCGACGTTGGTTGTCGAGCACTACTGCTCTGCATCGAACCCGAGGCCCAAAGGTAGCCGTAAAGGATTTATCAAGATCGTCTTGTGTAACAGGCACAGGGCCTACGAGCTTTTTCAAAGCGACAGTGGGCCGCACGATATCCGTGAGATAGAACTCAACAGACTGTTTATTTTGTTTTGATATTTGTTCCAGCCAAGTAGGAACATCAGGCTTTCCTTCTGGTGTTTGAAAGCCCATTGATTCGGCTGCTCGTGCAACCTCGCGTTCGACATCTTCTTGACTTACCATCAGTTCCTGCCGAGTAAGTGCCTGATTTAGAAGAACTCCCGTGAGTAGGGCTTGCAGGACGTCTTCGCCGTACCGTTCAACACTAACAGCACGTACTTCACTGATCGTAATTGGACGGCCGTTGACCCGTGCTGCCAGATTGGGCGATTGAAGGACCTTCCCTGAACTGTTCAAAATATTTTCAATAGCTGCTTCCGATTGAAGTTTTTCAAAAATCTTGCCAGAAAGCACGCGCGACTGCTTTTCGCGGAAAACCTCAGCAAGGCGAGGACGAACGTCAGTAAAGTTGACATCTGAAGCCGGCAGATGCCCTTCACATTTGATGATAATAAATTGGTCCGCAACCTGAACGACCTTAGAGATCTCGCTATCAGAAAGCGCAAAGGCAGCAGATTCAAATTCAGGGGAGCCCGAAAAATGTCGGATTGGCTGCACCCAACCACCAACACTTGCACTGCCAATATCGACAGATTTTTCCCTCGCTACAATCCCAAATGAATCGGGGTCATCAAGAACTTCAGTTCGTGTTTCTTCGGCATCTTTCTGGCTTCCCAACACAATTATGCGCGCCTTGACTGTAGGGCCGTATTGGTTCTGGAATTGTTTTCTTAGCTGCTCGTCGGTTGGTTCCAGGCTTCCTTTGGCGAGACGCCTCAGTGCAATCATCGGCCAGACAATGTCTTCCCGATATTGTTTTTCAGTAACACCACGTTCTCGTTGAATGAGTGCAATCCATTTGTCTCGTGGCACATTAAACCGGCGAGACATCTCATCGATCTCATTATCTACGTCAGCAGTTGTCACCGCCACACCATTACGTTCACATGCTTGCTCAATAATCACTTTATTAATAAGTGCGCCAACAACGAGCGATCCATATCTGGCTAAGCATGCGTCGGTTAACTCCACATCGCTTATCGTTGTGCCATTCACAATTGCTGCTGGTTTCGCCAAGGGCAAATCAGCTGACGGCTCTGCTGCAGATGCGTGAACCAGGCAGCAGAACGACAACAGAGGCATGAGAACAATTCGGTGAATCGATTTCTGAGGCCCCGACGATAACGCTAAGCACGAAGAATGTCGCATTTTGTTGCCCTCCTATCTGCAGATACCTCGGTGAGACGCTCACCGTTCTTTCAACGAATTGGGAAGGTAGGGTGTCTGGCCTGTCCAGATCAAGCACAATCCCCACCTTTTGATGCGAATTTTCGGCGAAAAATCACGCAATTCCACAAGAAAAGTAATTTTTCACACTTGTTGAACAAAGTTGCCGATAATACTGATTAAATCGATTTCGCAAGCAGGAGGACCCTTGATGAGTTCAGCAATCACCCCCATGGGAATTCGGGACGATATTACGCAATGCATTGGCCGTACGCCTCTTGTGCGACTGCAAAGAGTGACTGAGAACAGTAAGGCCTCTGTCGTTGCGAAAATTGAGAATATGAATCCACTTTGGAGCGTGAAAGACCGAATCGCGTGCGCAATGATTGATGCTGCTGAACACGATGGGAAACTTGATCCGGACACAGTTGTGATAGAACCGACAAGTGGCAACACAGGCATTGGCCTTGCCTATGTGTGTGCAGCTCGTGGCTATAAACTCCGCGTCACCATGCCCGAGAGCATGAGCCTTGAACGTCGTCGGATGCTCAAGGCCCTTGGAGCAGAACTGGTCCTGACGCCAGCTGCGGAAGGTATGCCAGGTGCTGTTCGGCAGGCAGAAGACATCACAAGTTCAAGTAGTCAATTTTTCATGCCTCAACAATTCAAAAATCCAGCTAATCCAGATGTTCATCGAAAAACAACTGCGGAAGAAATTTGGGCTGACACAGATGGCCAGGTTGACATCATCGT
>JAUWWJ010000159.1 GCA_030616935.1 Planctomycetaceae bacterium | reverse complement strand
TGCACAACACGCTCGTCTGGCGGCAAAATGAAATCAACATCAACTTGATCAATGCCCTGTTGAAGGGTAATCGTGATTGGCTGCCCGACAAGAACTGCGTCTTGTTCTCGCTGGAGTCTGGCAAGGTGCCTTTCAAGTTCGAGCATGACAACAACCCAGCTCGGGTTATTTCTCGCCCAATTGTTCCAGGTGGGTGCAGCTGTCGAGAGGAATGCGACTCCCATGCCTTCACCGAATGGCTTCTCAACGGCAAAAAATGCTTTATTCCTGAGAGATAAAAGTCGACGAAGGCCGGTGCCGGTTGGAGCCTGAAATGAACGGTCAACCGCCATGTAGCGGTCAACACCAACAGCATCGAGGAAAGGATTTCGACGACCACTAAGAATAGCGACGATGGGATGTTCTTCAGCAACGATGTCAGGGGCATTTGGGTTTTGTTGGTCCTTCAGAAGATCAACAGCACCAGCGAGAGGGACAGGGAAAATACCTTGCCCATTACGAAATAGAAATTCATTTATTGATTTATAGTCTGTCTTTGGGCCGACAAAGAAAACGACACCACCGCCGTTTCTAGCGTAGTCTTCCAGTGGTCTGATTGCCCTCGCATCAAGAGGTGGCACATCAAGAAGCCATATCGAATCAAAATTATTGAGTTCGAGTGTTGTAAGGGCACGAGGTTGCTCAATGCGTGGCCGAAGTCCTGTTGCTGCAGTTGCGCCTGGGTTCAGTGCAGTTGCGAGATAAAAGGCATCATCTTCAAGGTTTTTTCGGTCACTGGTTGTAATGAGCAGGACTTCAGCCTCATCGACCGCTTCAACTACGGCGGTCCGGCGGTTATCTCGTGGCAAGCGGTCCACTGGTAATTCAACTTCAACCGTATGACTGCCAGTGTTCTGAAATCGAGACTCAAATCGAACGGTGGCAATGTCACCCGCTGGAATTGAATCTATTTGTATCCCAGGCCGTTCAAGCCGGTCTTCTCGAATAGTAAGAGACACTTGTTGCGAGGGTGATGAAGAGTAGTTGCGAACAGTGACTTCCCACGGGAGCAGTACGTTGGAAACAGGCGTGCCACCAATCATTTCAATACGTTCGATAGTAAGATTTGATCTTGGCAGGTTTTTCAAAAATTCTGTGTCAGATTCAGTTGCTGCTGTATCGACGATGTGAATTTCTATTCCCGTGTCTGCCAGTGGTTTTAATACGTCAGCAATATCTTCAGAAGCACGCCAGTCGTTGCTTCTCAGGTCAGTTATGAGCCAGAGAACACCAGACCCGTCATCTCCGGCAAACAGTGGTGCAATGTTTCGGAGTCTTGGAACAATTTCTGTTGTAGTGGCTGAAGTTTGGATTTTTTGAACATCGGTGCGCACAGAGTCAAGGTTTTGTGGTGTAACTGCCTCCGCATAGATGTCAAAAAGTTGCTCATCGGTGGTCGCTTCGGCGGTGTTATCTGAATCGCCAGGGAAGGTTCGTTGAAGTCGAGAAAGACGGCCAAGAGAAAAATCCTGCTGGCCAGGTGTTGCTGCAAGTTCTTCAACCAAACGTTCTATCATCTTGCGGCCGCGAGTCATCGCGGTCGTTGCAGGTAGGTCAGATGAGTCGCCAGTTCCGAACACTTCACCCATGGAGTAGCTGTCGTCGAGCAGAACGACGTGCCTTGTTCGGTTGCCTCCGAGTACACCACCGAGATTTTTATCCCAGCGAGGTTGTGCAAATAACAGAGCAAGGCCTGCAATTGCTAGAATTCGGAGCAGGAGCAGGAGAATCTGCTTTAAAAGAATACGAGTGCGGTACTTCCGTTGGCTCGCAAGGAGAAACTCCATCGCTGGCCAACGGACGACTCGATGTCGTAGTAGATTTATAAGATGGATAATTACTGGCGCTGCCGCAAACGGCAGTCCCCACCACAGTAATGTCATGAAGTCAAATGTTGGCATCGGTATGACTTTTTTTCACTGTGGAGAATCAAAATATGAGAAAATCTGAACTTATGATCTTCCGCGTGTTTTGGAGCGTCGAGACAGAAAATTAACAAGAGTTTTATCCACCGCCTGACTTGTTCTTGCGAGTTGATAGTCGCACTGAGAGGCAGCCGAACGATTTCGCACTTCTGCAAGAAATTTTTCCATTGCTTCAATATATCCATCTCGTAAAGCACGTGGATTGCAACTGATTTCTCCGCCTGCCTCAAGCCCCTCAAAGCGGGTCGGACCGTCGAAAGGAAAGTCAATTTCGTCGTCGTCGAGTATGTGACAGATGGCAACATCGTGCCCTCTCTGCCTCAGAACCTGGAGTCCTTTGCAGAGAGCATCCCTATCTCCGAATAAGTCGGAGAAAATTATCACTAATCCTCGCCGCGGTAAATTCTCTGCAAGATTTCGCAGGACAGCATGAAAATCGGAGTTGTGCCGCTGGCGAGGTTTTTCAAAGCCTGCAATAAGGCTGTTGAGGTGCGAGCGATTTGTTCTTGGTGGAACATTGTTTCGAATCTCTTCATCAAAAACAGACGCACCAACCGCATCGCCTTGGGAAAGTCCAAGCCAGGCAAGGCTGGCTGCCAGTGTGGCTGCATAGTCGTACTTTGTTAATCCCGGGGCCTGATCAAAACGAGGCGGAATGTAGTCCATGCTCGCAGAGCCATCAACTAGAAGAAACAGCCGTAGGTTCGTCTCGTTCTCGTATTCCTTGACGTAGAACCTGTCTTGCCGTCCCCAGACCTTCCAGTCGACGCGTCTGAGGTCATCTCCTCGTGTGTATTCACGGTGTTGAAGAAACTCGACGGAGTTTCCCTTGTAAGGGCTTTTATGCATCCCCGCAAGAACTCCTTCGACAACGGCCTGAGCTCTGAGGTCAAGCCGCCCGATACGAGCAAGCACCTCAGGAGGCAAATATTGTTTGGAAGCGGGGGTCACGCGTGAGTTCATCCTCGTGTGCGGGGGTTGTCTCGATAAGTTGCTTAATGATTGAGTCTGCCGTGACACCCTCACTCTCTGCAGCAAAGCCAACGACAATTCGGTGTCGAAGTACTGGTGCGGCGAGAGCTTGAACGTCCTCAATGGTCACATGTGATCTTCCTTGAAGAAGGGCTCTCGCCTTGCAGCCAAGAATTAAATATTGAACTGCACGTGGGCCAGCGCCCCACGCAAGTTGATCAGATACAAAGTCTGGAACGCCATCACCACCGACACGTGTTTGCCGAACGATCGCAATTGCATAGCGTGCTATATGGTCACTGAGGGGAACCTCCCGGACACTTTTTTGAAGAGCAATAATTTCTGATGCCGTGAGTATTGGTTCGATGTCAGCTGTTGTTGTTCCGGTTGTTCGCTGAGCAATCTCAAATTCTTCTGAAAACGATGGGTACTGGACGAAAACCTTGAACATAAAACGATCCTGCTGTGCTTCTGGCAGCGGATAGGTGCCTTCTTGCTCAATTGGGTTTTGTGTCGCAAGAACAAAAAAAGGATCGGACAGTTGATGTTGCGTGCGACCAACGCTAACCTGCCGCTCCTGCATGGCTTCGAGCAGTGCAGACTGTGTTTTTGGAGGGGTTCGATTGATCTCATCGGCAAGGATCACGTTTGAGAACAATGGCCCCTCGATGAAACGCAAGTTCCTGCTTCCACTGCTCCGGTCTTCTTCAAGCACCTCTGTCCCAATGATGTCAGCTGGCATGAGGTCAGGTGTGAATTGTATTCTGCTGAAGGCCAGGTCGAGGCTTCTGGCAAGTGTGCTAATGAGCAGCGTTTTTGCTAGTCCGGGGACCCCTTCCAGCAAGCAGTGTCCCTGAGAAAAAAGACAGATCAGTAATTCATCAATCACGTCCTGTTGGCCGACGATGACTCGAGAAAGTTGATCAACAATCTTTTCGTGAGCCTCGTGTAGCCTATCGGTGGTTGGCGGGAGTTGAGATTCGGACTGCATTCACGGCTCCAGAAACATTTTCAAAGGTTGCGGTTGTGTTGGGACAGAACAATCGATCATTAGATGATACCTCCTTTGGGCTGGTCCAACCAACTGCATGAATGTGTCTCATGGGTCGGTGCCGCATGATTTCCGTAAGGAGCCCGTTAACGCTGGTAGATCGGCAGCATCCCATTGTTTAGTTGAAGAATGGTGAGATTTGTGGCAGTCGTGTAGACGGGCCCAATGTATCCCTGCTGCCAGAAAACTCCTGCACGATCTTTTGTTGCCTCCGCAACCAAGCGTTTTTCGATTTGCCGACGATACTCAGACCACTTCTGGCCACCTTCGCGATACATTACCTGCGAATAATAGTAGTGGGCGTAGTGCCAGTGACCAAAGCCAGCGTTTGCGATGTTTCCCAGATGCTTTTCCGCATAGGTCAGCATACGCGGGACATGAGTGTCATCGTATTCGCCGGCGTTGAATAAGCATGCGATAGCTGCTGCCGAAATCGCTGGTCGCCCTCCTCCTCCTTTTGAGCTGTATTGAACGCCACCATCTGGCATGGTGCACTTGTGGATGTAGGCGATGGCACGATCGATTATCTCCCGGGGAACAGGAATACCGGCATTTCGACAACCTCGGAGTCCCTGTACTTGCGTAATGGTTGTTGACCCCTCATCGAAGTCGTTTCCATCCTTTGCGCTTACATACCCCCAGCCCCCATCTTTTGTTTGAGCTCGCCCCGAAAATTCGACAGCCTGCTCAAGAACTTGAATCAGCTCACTTCGTCGAGCAAGATCCTCTTCTTCGCCGAGGACCTGAGACAGGAAGAGCATTGAAAATCCATGACCGTAGGTGTAGCGGTCATCTGTTTTCGGATCACCGATGAGCCCGTTCGGCCGTGAACGACTTATAAGATAGTCCACAGCTTGGGCGATTGAGTCAGCGTATTTCCCTTGTGTAGGCGTAGAACCTTCGAGAAGCAGAGCTGTTCCGGCAAGGGCCGTCATCGCCGTAGGGTACCGGCCTTCATTGGCTGTCCAGTTGCCTCGTCGCGACTGATTTGCCACGAGCCAGTCAAGACCGCCCGATACAGCCTCGTTTGCATCGATTGACGCCGCGTCCGCGCGATGGAACTGCCAGAAGAAGTCTGGTTGAGCAAAGACAGCAAGAAGTGAAATGACGACTGTGAATGGTACAAACCTCTGGTTGGCACGTCGCCCTAATCCTCTAGGTAGGTTTTCATTCATTAATGCAGGTCTCT
>JAUWWJ010000099.1 GCA_030616935.1 Planctomycetaceae bacterium | reverse complement strand
CGAAAGGTCTTTGATACATATAGTAAGCCATCGGCTCTCAAAGATACGTTGCAAAAATGTCACGGCATATTTCCCTTAATGAAATTCTGGGGTCCTGGTGCAGATATTTCAAGCAGCGCATGGATTGCTGATGCCTCAACTGACGTTATCCAAGAGCATCGTCCTTCTCTTACATTGGTATACCTACCGCATCTCGACTACAACCTACAACGACTGGGTCCTGCTGATCCAAAAATTAAGAATGATATTGCAGCGGTTGATGCAGAGGCCGGAAAGGTTATTGCTTCAGCGAAAGACCAAGGAGCAGATGTTGTAGTAGTCTCTGAGTACGCGATCACGGCCGTGAATACTCCAGTCCACATTAATCGCATTCTTCGGCATCATGGATTGCTGCAGGTACGACAGGAATCCACTGGGTGGGAGTCACTCGATAGTGGAGCATCACGAGCTTTCGCAGTTGCCGATCATCAGATTGCACATATCTATGTTCGTAATCAGCGTGATGTCTTGTCTGTGGAAAATCTTCTGAAAGGGACACAGGGCATTGATCAGGTTTTAAATAGAGAAAAACAGAAAGCGATTGGTATTGATCACCAACGCACAGGAGATCTTGTTGTCGTGTCCGAACCAGGCTGCTGGTTTACGTATTACTTCTGGATGGATGATGCACGTGCACCAGACTATGCCAGAACCGTCGACATTCATCGCAAGCCTGGTTATGACCCGGTTGAATTGTTTCTCGATAAGGAGATGCGCTTCCCAAAGATGCATGTTGCCAGAAGGCTCGTGCAGAAAAAGCTTGGGTTTAGGTACCTTATGGACGTCATTGGGTTGGATGCCAATGTAGTAAAGGGAAGCCATGGACGATTGTCAGAATCTGGTCGGGAGGAGTCTGAATCACCAGTTTTTGTGTGCTCTTCAGGGGCGATTGAGTCTGATGCGATAGCCGTGATTGACGTTAAGAAGCGGCTTTTACGGCTCCAGCTGGGTATTTCATAATCTCTCGGTAATACAAGAGATTTCCGGAGCTGATTGGTGTCGGCCCGAATGCGATGCTAGCCTTGAGGTTCGGTAGAATCGCGATGCGCATTAAGTTTTGAGAGGCTGAGTAATTGTTATGAGAAAGACTTCTGGTGAAAAAAACCCTAATTGGTACGGGCATCATCTTTGGGTGATTGTAGTTGTGTCGTCATGTTTCATGGTGGCAGGGCCATTAGCTGCTGAGGAAAAAACGAGTACACAGAGTTCTTTCGAAAAGCTGGTGAAAGACGCTAAACGTACCGATGGTCTTCTCCCCCTTTATATGAAGGAAGACAAACTGCTTGTCGAGGTGCCTCAAAAGCTTCTTGGCAAAGAAATGTTTGTAACGATTTCAATTGCACAAGGAATTGGATCCCGTTCACTACTGGGCGGAATGAGTTGGGGTGACGGTGATGATTGGGTTTGGACATTCCGAAAGCGAGCCGAGAAGTTACAGGTAATCCGTAAGAATGTCCGCTTCTTTGCAAAGACCGGAAGCCCTGAAGCAAACGCCGTCGCCAACGCCTACACTGACAGTATTCTGTTCAGTGTCCCTATTCTCGCGACTACTCCAGGCGGTGGATACCTTTTTGACCCCGAAAAGATTTTCTTTACAGATTTACCAAAGATATCGACACAGCTTTCTGGATACTCTATCGCGAAGGACAGGACGACCTGGGAGAGTGCAAAAGCGTTTGACGACAATGTTGAGTTGCGGGTTGCGGCCACGTACTCCTCCAGCGGAAAAAGCGATCTTGATACGGTACCAGACTCACGCGCCGCGACACTCATGATTCATTATTCGATAAGTCTTTTGCCAAAAAATAGTTATCGGCCTAGGCTGGCTGATTCACGTGTAGGTTATTTTGTTACGGCATTAAAAAACTTTTCGGAACACAACGGTGATGAACGTTTTGTGAGGTACATCAATAGGTGGCATCTTGAAAAGGCTGACCCAAAAGCTGAAATTTCACCACCAAAAAAGCCAATCATATTTTGGATCGAAAAAACAGTTCCGTATGAATACAGGCAAGCCATCAGGGATGGTATTTCTGCCTGGAATAGCGCGTACCGAAAAGCTGGGTTTGACACCGCAATCGAAGTACGGCAGCAGCCTGATCAGACAGACTGGGATCCTGAAGACATCAACTACAACACGTTTCGCTGGATTACCTCCGGACGAGGTTTTGCGATGGGGCCAAGCCGTGTAAATCCAAGAACCGGACAAATTCTGGATGCTGATATTATTTTTGATGCCGATTTCGTAAAGCATTGGCGAAATCAGTTTGAAAACTACATGCCAGAGAATACTGCGTGGTTAACTCCTTCGTATGAAAGCAAGACCAAAACGTCTACTTGGCATTCGCAATCTTCTTCATGTGGTTGTGGTCAATGTAATCTTTTTAGTGGGCATGCTTTTCAGAATGCCTTAGGTGCAACTGCCTTAGCCGCGTCGCAAGACTCAATTATTTCCGGTGATGAGCAAAAAAAACTCATACAACAAGGTCTCAGGCTCGTCGCGATGCACGAAGTTGGTCATACTCTTGGCCTTCGGCATAACTTTAAAGGAAGCTCGGTAGCTTCTATCAAACAAATAAATGCGAAGAAAACTACAGATCGTCGGTCAGCAACAACGAGTGTGATGGACTATATGCCAGTGAATATTGTCCCTGAGGGAGATTTTCAGGGGCCGTATTATCCGACCCGATTAGGTCCATACGACTACTGGGCGATTGACTATGGATATCGCCCAATAAGCGGAACAACTCCAAAGGCAGAGCTTCCAACGCTATTAAAGATCGCCTCTCGGAGTGGTGAATCGCAGTTAGCATTTGCAACAGATGAGGATACCAGAGCTGGTGATCCTGATCCGCTTTCCAATCGACATGATCTCGGTAATGACCCAATTGCTTTCGCTGAGCAAAGAACAAAGGTTGTACAAGAAATAATTCCGAAGCTCGTTGAGCGGTTTACTGCGAATGATGCCGGGTATGATCGGGTCAGGTACTCATTTGGAGTATTGCTGAACGCGCATGGCCAAGCCAACTTTTTTGCAGCTAGGTTGGTAGGGGGGCTTTATAGTTCGAGAAGCCATCGTGACGATCCGCAAGCAAAGCCACCGTTTCAAGTGGTCGAGGCAACCCAGCAGAGAAAAGCAATAGAGCTATTGAATGAGCAGATATTCAGTGACACCTCCTATCAGTTCCCACCAGAGTTTTATAACCAGCTGGTATCAACACGATGGTTACATTGGGGAGCCGATACTGTCGAACGACAAGATTATCCTGTTCATGAGGTTGTGCTTAAATGGCAGCAAAGAATACTGGAACAATTGCTGGATGCGAAAACTCTCACTCGATTGGCAGATAATGCTATGAAGGTTGGTGCAAAAGAAGATTGTTTTACGACGGCAGAACTCTTTCGGCAGCTTCTAGACTCCATTTATTCTGAGATATTTGAATTCAAAATTGGTAAAAACTCTGATCAGGGACCAGCAATATCAAGTTTGCGTCGAAATCTTCAACGTGAAGCATTGGGAGAATTTCTCAGACTTTCTCTAGGTGGGGGGAGACGCTCAGGATTGATTGTGACCCGTTTTGGTTCGAGTTTAGGAATACCGCCTGATGCACGCTGTCTGGCTAACTTCCACCTCAAGCGGCTCCTTAAACAAGTGACTAGCATTTTGTCTGAGAATAGAAAACAGGAAAAACCAGTAGTCATTGACGATACATCGCGAGCTCATCTTGAAGACATTCAACGTCGGATTGAAGCGGTCCTCGACGCAGAGATTGTGGTTTCATCGCCATAGAAATTTCTGTCTCGACGAGAAAAGTAATACTACCTATGTTTCTCGTATTCGTTTGGATTGTGGACAATGGAGATTGAGGTCCGGTGCAGTTGCTCAAGATTTTATTGATTTCTCCTGATCTGATGTCAACGAGTAAGCTTGCAGGTCTCGCAAAAGAGGCTGGTGGGCTGCTGGAAACACTAAGAAGTTTGAGTGAACAGCCGCGGGCAAAGCACTATGATCTTGTACTTCTTGACATTCAGGCGTTCCAGGAAGACCCAGCTGTTCTGGTAGCGAAAGTACGGCTTTTGCTCGATAGCATTAGTCAAAAAGACGTAAGTATGAAATTAATTGCGTTTGGCCCGCATGTCCACAAGCAGCGTCTGGATGATGCAGTTGCAGCTGGCGTAGACGAAGCTGTGAGTCGTGGAGAATTGTTTGGTGGATTCCCCGCCCTTCTTCGTCGATGGATTCAAAGCTAGGCTCTGGAAAATATGTGCTGCAGACTGGCTCTTATCCACCAGCTGGCTCGTCAAGCACGATTTCATCAAGTTCGGTTGCGTCCACGCTTTGTCTGAGAAGAAGGTAGATAGCTGGGGCAATACACCAGAAGAAGCCCCATCCGAAGGAACTCAACAGAACTCTTAAGCTGTCGGTCCAAAACTGGAGTGCCTGAATACCCCAGCGAGGGTCCCCATCACCTTGCGTGACGGCACCAATGACATCAGCGGTCCGTTCATGTCCCATTCCAAAACTCCCGGCCCAAAGTGCGAACATGACCGTGGTATCTGCGAAAAGACCGGCGGCGAAAAAGCCGAGTACTGCGAGTACGCACGAAATGAATCCGTAGAAGGCGAAATGGATTGGGCGCTGATACAGATATGAGAAGGCAGTTGAGATAGCTTGAAAGCTATCTCCCCGTTCAACACCGACTGCTGAGACCATGAGTGGCCACCCAGCAGCCAGACCAATGCTGAGGATAGCGATGACAACCGCACCAAGGAGGACGAGAGGCCATATAACTCCGACGACCGCGAGGCCCCAATCGAAACGCATCAAGAGTCCTAGGGCGGCCCCAGGTAGTGCCAGAGCAAGTATTCCGGTGAAAACAAAAGTAGCCGAATTAAAAGCAGCAGGCCATTTTTTCATTCCGAAGCGAAGTGTGTCTCGAAAAGTCGGCTGCTCTTCGTCAACGAGCCGCAGGGCAACATAGCGTGCGATCGCAGTTGCAAATATCGACCAGACCAAAAGGAACCAGATGCATCGAACTAAACTGCCTACAAACTGGGAGGAAGTTGCAAGTGGATTCCAGGGTGTTGCAAGAAGATGGAGAAGCTCACGCACTGGAGATGGTAGCTGGGCAACCTGCGATGAGAGCGTTGGCAGAACGCCCTGGCTTGGCGTCGGGAGTATTGTTTCAGTTCTGCCATATTCTGGAGTCGCATTTTCCCCAGCTTGGATTTCAGCGGGAGCATCCAACGGAAGACCAAGAGAATCCAGCAACGAAAACCCGGCCCAACTGCCAGCAGATGCGAGGGTGGCCAGAATGAGCACTGTTGGTGCAAATGCCATTCCCGCTGCTTTTAGGAGAATCCACCACGGGAAGGCTTCACTCCATATTATTTCATGAATTATCTGGGCGCGGCTCGGTGGCTGTGCATTGTCTGACATCACGGATCACCAATTGATAAAGGAAATGAAAAAAGAATTTGTTTAAGCATTTGAAATATTACCAAACTCCTGGCCCGCCAGCATAATCGACCTTTTTCAATAATGCACTGAGTAACTTTCGCCGTCGTCATCATCATCACTCTCCTTGGCCGCGTCTGGCACGCTATAAGACTCGTCCAGCCACCGCCCGAGGTCAATATTCTTACAGCGTTCGCTGCAAAAAGGTGCTGTGACTGTGGCGGGACGACCGGGAACAGCCCGAAGGTGAACACTTGCGTTACAGATTGGGCAGTGTGGCATTGGTTCTTTGATCGTTGGGTCGTTCGATCCTGACGTGGCAGGCACAGTCATCCCGGGAGACGGGTCACTTAGTTGAGGAGTTTGAATTGCCTTTGGCCTGCTTCGATCCAGCATCTTTTTTTGATGAGCCAGATTTCTTCGACGGAGGTTTATCAGCGGCCGCCGCCTTCTTATACGATTCGCTACGGTAGTCTGTTTGATAAAAACCAGACCCTTTAAACATGATGGCGCCGCCAGTCCCAATCAAACGTCGCAGTTTTCGTTTTTTACATTTTGGACATGTTCGTTTGACCGAATCGGTCATCGACTGAAAGAGTTCAAACTCATGGCCACACTCATCACATACATAGTCATAGGTTGGCATGGTGTTCAATTTCCTTGTAAATGGGTGGCCGTGATCGTCTTTGTAGCGTGTCTGCAGGACTATTCATTGGCTGCCACAATGACTTGCGCGGGGCGAACAACCCTGTCGTGGAGCACATACCCACGACTTGTG
>JAUWWJ010000073.1 GCA_030616935.1 Planctomycetaceae bacterium | reverse complement strand
GGAGACCTGCGCGATAGTCGTACCCATACACGTACGTCAAACTGATGGGCTGCACGATCCCGATGCCACCCGCCTCGGACGCTGCTGCAACCAGTTCAGGATTTGAACACGGATACATTGCGCCACAGATGATCGGGCTTTCAATGTCCAGAAGACGTGTGAACGCGTTTGTGTATGGGTTGTCAGGAACGTTCATGGTGCGAGGTATCTCTGGCTGATTGATGCCTTGTTCATTCGATGTCTTGTTGCAGTAGCCAGTCTTCCAGCGTCACATGTGCGATGCTGGGTGCTCGCAGCAGATTCGTCCGTTTTGGCAGAACAGCAGACAGCCACCCGTACTGAACGATTCTTGACAGTGTATGCATTGGTAGCCGTTCTTTTGTGAGTAAAGCCACGTTCGCAGCCAGTCGGCTAAACGTTGCAGGAATAATGTTGGGTTGCGGACCAATGTGGATGACCGTTTCCACACCGCGTGCGAGTGTTGCGTCCACGGCCTCCCAAAGCAATTGCGGCTTGTCGATCCACTGAGCAACAACTTCCCGGGTGTTGTCGCCGTCATAGCTGAAATCACCGGTCGCCAGCGAAAACAGAGGAGTTGTGGGGGCGGTGAATCCACCCTCGATGGTATGCATCAGAAACTGAGCGCGATCTGTGATGTTTCGCTGCCAGACAATGGGCGTATGGAGCGGTGGCCATTTGTCATCATTCAACCTGACGGAAATGCGTTCTGTGGTGATCTCTCCCTTGCGTTCTTTCAATCGCTGAACAGTGTCTTTCTGGCCGATCAGCAGCATCGAGTTCGGAGCCAGAAACGTTGATACTCCGATTACACCATTCCCCTCAGCGTTGATCTCCGTGCAAAGACGGTGCACGTTTTTTCGTGGAATAAATTTTCCGGAGCGAGAGAACAAAACACACAGCGTGACATCATCTGCAAGTTCAGCCGCGTCCCGTGACATCATGAGAGGAATCTTCAGGGCATCATCCAGCGTTAACACTCCACCGGCAGTTAACGCGGTCAATTCGCCAAGGCTAAAGCCGTACATCATGTTTGCGTCGGTCAGTGAGATCTCAAAGAACGTTTCGAGGATTTCAAGCTGTGCCAGTTCCATGGTGACAATCAGTGCAATTGACTCGTGGTACTCTTTGAGAGAGGCTTCTTTTTCCAGTCGAACTCGTTGAGCCAGGTCGACGGGAAACTTCATCACGTCGGTGCAGATATCGCTCGCCCGCTGAAGGTATTTTTCAACAATTTTTCCGTACTTCGGGTGACGAAGCAGTTCCGATGTTCTTCCAAGATTCGTCGCGTTGTACCCACGGAATGCAAAGGCGCTTTTGCCAAGCCCTTCGGCTAACTGCTCGCGAGTCACAACCGGATGTGTTTCGGAGTTCTTTTTCATTTTCGTTGGCAGTTATTGGGTTCAAGAGGGGATGTTGTCGATGCGACATGTCCTTGCCTATTGCGGCCATTTATTCCAAGCGGATCGTTCATTAAAAATACGTGGCGAACACGTATCGTTAGCTTGCTGGTGTGATGATTTTCAGTTCGTGGCAATCTCATCTTCAAGCCATTCAAAATCCCCTTGCATAAAACTTTTGTTTAGTTTGAGCGTCGCAGCGTCATTGTTGCGGCCAATGTCACGGAATAGTTTTCCGATGCGTATTTCGGCTTCGTTGCAATAGTAATCAGCAAGTTCAACTGCGTTTTCCGCATTTGAACCATCTGCCTTTAGACTATCCGCATACGAACACGTCGCTGACATGATGAACAGCTCCGTTCCGATGTCCACGAATCGGTTAATCAGTAATTGCTTCTCTGCCATTTTTTTCTGATGGATCGCCATCTTGTGAAACAGAGTGCGGGACATCTTCTTACTGAGCCGTGCGACCGTTCTCATGTGGCGATTCAGTCGAGCATCCATGCCAAATTGATTGGTGGACAGTACCGGCATCCAAAGTGTGGGATACCACAACGCATAGGTCTTCAGCATCTTGAGGAATGACACGATCTTGCCACTGAGCGGCACACCTGGTTTGAAGAGTGCGCCAATATGCTGCAGATGGAAATCCAGTGCTTCACGCGCGATGAACAGATGCATGATCTCCGATGAACCTTCGAAAATAAGATTCACACGAGAATCTCTTAGCAATCGTTCAATCGCAATTCCTTCCTCACCTCGTGCTCGCAGCGAATCCGCAGTTTCAAATCCTCGGCCGCCTCGGATTTGAAGCGTCTGCTGCAGGATTTCATAGTGGGCCACGGTGTTGAAGAGTTTGGCGATGGCCGCTTCCAGCCGAATGTCAAAGTGTTTGTTGTCTGCCATCGTGGAGGCCACCTTCCAGACAGCGTCCATCGCGAATGTGTCCGATGCTATCTTCGCCTGCTTGCCAGCAATGGTTTCATGTTCGCCAATCGGATGTCCCCACTGAACGCGTTCGTTCGTCCATTTTCGATTGATCTTCATGCACCATTTGCTGCTGCCAGTCACGCCCGCTGGTATTGAAAGCCGCCCAGTATTGAGGGTCTTCAGCGCGAGACGTAGTCCGTCACCCTCTTCCAGGATCATGTTTTCTTTTGGGATTCTGACGTCCGTAAATCGGATCACACCGTTGTAGAGGGCCTTCAGTCCCATAAATCGGCAGCGGTGTAAAACTTCAACACCAGGTGTGTCCATTTCGATGAGGAACGCGGTGATTTGTTTACGTTCTTTGCCTCGCACAATCTTTGGTGGTGTGACTGCCATGACGACGATAACATTCGCTTTTGTGCCGTTGGTGCACCAGAGTTTCTCACCGTTGATGATGTAATGCGAACCGTCTTCTGTCGGTGTTGCCGCTGTTGTCATCGCTCTTGGATCGGAGCCGGCATTTGCTTCTGTCAGCGCGAATGCAGAAATTGCACCGTCCCGAAAACGTGGTAGGAATTTTTCCTTCTGTTCATCTGTTCCAAACATCAGCAGTGGCTGTGGCACACCAATGCTTTGGTGCGCAGATAGCAGAGCGGTTAGGTTGCCGCAGTAACTTCCTGTTAGGTGTAGGGCCCGGTTGTAATTGACTTGGCTTAATCCGAGTCCGTTGTATTTTGTGGGAATTTTCATCGCAAAACATCCGAGATCTGCAAGTCCCTTCAGCACGATGTCTGGAATCTCACCCGTCCTGTCGACTTCATCGGCGTCGTAGTTTGCTTCCAGATATGCTTCAAGCTTCTCAAGGAATGCGTCGCCGATCTTTTTATCTTCGTCCGACTGACGAGGGAACGGATGCATCAGATCCCACTTGACTTTCCCCTGATACAACAGCGCAGCAAAGCTTGGATGGACCCATTCGGTTTCCCGCGAATCCTCAGCGAATTCCAGCGATGCCCGTGCTTCCTTGCCAATATTTTTATCGAACATACTCATAATACACCTGCTTCTTTCCGTTGTATTGCGTGTGTTTCCTGCGTGGTCTGCATGGCTTTAGGACGGGTAAAACGTGCCGTTCGCATCCGCCATGCTTAGCAGCAGTTGACTTGGTTCGAATCGATACTGATCGAATCTGGCCTGAAACTCTTTGAGGTCCGCAACGATATGTTTGACGCCCACCGAATCTGCATATCGCAACAAACCGCCTCGAAACGGTGGAAACCCAGTGCCGTAAACCATACCCACATCAATCGTACTGGCGGATTCAACCACGCCTTCTTCAAGACAGCGGGAGGCTTCGTTAATCATGATGTAGATGAGGCGTGTGAGTGCGGTGTCGTCGTCGAGCGTAAACGTTGCGTTTGCACACATCTTCCGCACGTTTTTGCTGACTTTCTTTTGCTTGCCTGAATAGAGATAGAAGCCCTCACCGGACTTCTTACCTAGCGTGCCCGCCTCGTACACCATCTTTAGGATCTCAGCGATGCGCATGCGTTCGCCGTATGTGGCTTCCAGAATGTGGGCAACGTGATATCCGACGTCAATTCCCACTTCGTCGGCCAGTTCCATCGGTCCCATCGGCATACCGAATCGCCTGATGATATCGTCCAGTCGCTTGGTGTCGATTCCCTCCTGGAAAAGGTACGCTGCTTCGTTCATGTACGGCAGCAGGATACGGTTGACGATGAAGCCCTCTTTGTCTTTGGCAACAATGACCATCTTGCCAAGCTGTCTTGCAAAAGCGACTGCAGTGGCCAGCGTTTCTTCGCTGGTTTTCTCAGTGGCGATGATCTCCAGTAGTGGCATGCGATGGACTGGATTAAAAAAATGAAACCCACAAACTCTATCTGGACGGTTTGTGCATTGGGCCATCTCCGTCACAGACAGCGATGACGTATTGGTAAACAAGCAGGCGCCTGGCTGGACCCGTTCATCCAGTTCTTTGAAAACCTGTTTCTTGACATCCATGCGTTCCACGACTGCTTCAATGACAATCTCAGCGTTCTGAAATCCGTCATACGTTGTAGTTGGCGAGATTAGGCTCATCTGTGCATCGACCTGTCCCTTTTTCATTCGTCGTGTTTTCAAAAAATACGTATAGACACCACGGGCGGTTTTCATCGCAAGGGCGAGTGCCTGATTGTTGAGGTCTTTGATCCGACAGATGATGTTGTTTTTGGCCAGCAACTGTGCAATGCCCCCACCCATTACGCCAGCGCCAACGACACCCGCTTTTTTGACGTGCGTGAGAGTCGGTTCGACTTCGGTCCATTTTTTCTTTTTGTAGCGTTCATCAAGGTAGAATACGTGAATGAGATTCTTGGAGATTTCTGACGCACCGAGTTTGCCAAACCCCTCGCTTTCCAGTTGGAAACCCTCCTCTCGCGACGTGCCAACGATATTCTTGATGGTGTCCAGTGCGACCAGTGGGGCAGGGTAATGACCAGCCGTTGATTTCAGGACATTCTTGCGAGCCTGGCTGAACAGAATGCTACGACCAACCGAATTTCCTTCCAACAGTCTGGTGACGAAGGTTTTCCGTCGCCGGTGAACCTTTGCCTTTTTCGACAGGATATCTCGTGCAAAGGTTTTTGCCTGGTCAACAAGGATCGGATCGTAGAACAGTCGATCGACCATTCCTAATTTGAGCGCACGATTTGCATCGAGGACTTTCCCGGGAAGAATCACTGACAGAGCGTTGCCAATACCAATGAGTTCGGGAAGGCGGACGCAGCCGCCAAAGCCAGGAAGAATGCCCAGCCTGACTTCGGGAAGACCAATTTTGACGCACCCAGCGAAACCGGCGACGCGATAATTACAGGCGAGCGACAGTTCGTACCCACCGCCCAGACATGCCCCGTTGATTACAGCCACGGTTATCTGCGGAAGTTTCTCAAGCTTGTCAAACACCTGTTTTCCACGGTTGCATTTTTCGCTGGCTTCCTGTGGGTTAGTGATCGAATCGATCTCTTTGATGTCGGCCCCGGCGATGAAAATCGACTTCTTTGCGCTCGTAAACAGCAGCACTTTGATGTCGGAACGTGCGGCAATCTCGTCGAGTTGCTGCTCCAGCTCTGTCAGAGCGGCACCACTAAGAATGTTCACGCTGGAATCCGGAGTATCGAACTCAAGAGTCTCAACTTCGCCGTCGATGATTCGTTTGAAAAAACTCATAGCAGTGCTGACTTGTCAGTGGTGTTAATTTCTACGTTGATGGCAGTGCTTTTGGTCGTCGCTGATGGTTCATACCGAACGATTTGCCTTGATGTTTGTAAAAAGTGTTTTTTGTGAGCCACGTGGTGCCCCTGTGTGGTCATGATGCTCGTTCGAGAATGATCGCTCCGCCCTGTCCTCCACCAATGCACAGCGATACCAACGCATATTGGTCACACCGACGACGAAGCTCTTTCAAGGCCGTCAGGATAAGACGATTGCCAGTGACTCCGACTGGGTGGCCCAGTGCAATGGCTCCACCATTGACGTTGAGTCGGTTGTGTTCGAGCCTGCCGATGGCTTGGGTTCGGCCGAGTTCCTTTTGTGCGAATTGATCGGACTCAATCAGCTGCACACATCCCAGAACCTGAGCAGCAAATGCTTCGTTGATCTCAACAAATGACATTTGATCCAACTCCATACCGGATTTTTTGAGAACTGTTGAAATGGCATAGACCGGACCAAGACCCATCACGCTGGGGCTCAGCCCTTCGTACGAATACGATTTGATGTAACCCAGTGGCGACAGTCCTAGTTCGACGGCTTTCGATTCCTTCATCATCAGAAGCGCACTGGCTCCGTCAGTGATTGGGCAGGCATTGCCAACCGTCACGGTGCCGGAGTTTCGATCGAAATACGGTTTGAGTTTCGCTAATGCTTCGAGTGACTGCACCTCACGCGGACCATTATCAGTTTCACAAACCGTTGCATACTTCGGTTGCACCGGTACAGCCATGATCTCTTCGGCAAGTTTTTCACGGCTTGCCAGAGCCTTGTTATGACTGTCGAGTGCAAATTCGTCTTGTTGCTCCCGTGTAATCCCACACTGCTTCGCAATGTTCTCTGCAGTCTGGCCCATATTCAGACCGCATACGGGATCAGACAATCCACAGACTACGCCAACAATTGGCTTCAGAAAATACGGACGGAAGGACAGTATTATTTTTAGTTTTTGAAATGCTGTTTTTGATCTCATCAGCCCGGCAAACAATGCCGTCATGTGCTCGTTATAGATGAGTGGAATATTCGTCATCGACTCCGTCCCGCCGGCAATCACAACGTCATCGAATCCACTGGCGATCTTTTCGTACGCACTGGTCACCGACTCAAATCCAGAAGCGCAGTTGCGTGAGACCGTATAGGCGCGAGAGCGTTCGGACAGCCCGGCCATTAAAGATGCCACACGTGCTACGTTGGCTGCATCGACTGGGTTTGCAACACAGCCCATAACAACTTCGTCGATAACGTCCCCATCAAGTGACAGACGATCGAGCAACTCTCGGATAACGAGCGATCCCAATTTCTGCGCGGAGAAACCCTTGAGTTCAGTGCCAGCCTTACAGAATGGTGTTCGTACGCCATCGACGATTGCAATCCGATCACTCATGGTTCGGCCTTTCTTCGGAAGTAACTCGTTCAACCGCGAACATTGGTACTGGAAAATGATGCCAGGGTTTTGACCCCATTACATGAATTGATTTGGTGTACGGTGCTCCCCACTACAACGGCATCCTGTGCCTGAAGTTATACTGTTTCAGGACGGTTCGAATTATTTCCTTCTCCCAGAGGAAATCAAATGAGAATCCCAGGAGTGTCATTCCGAAGGCATAATTGCGGGCATTTGGAATGCACTCGTTTTGGGTCATTCCGAGAGTGCTTTTAAATTTAAAAAACATTGACAGGTTAGGTTTTGAGAACGAATCCTCGAGCGTGTGATGGTAGGGCAATGCTCCTAACAAAACATGAACAGTAATTTAGAAGAGCAAAGGTATCTGCAGTGATCAGCAATACGAAACACCTGCACACAGCGGC
>JAUWWJ010000195.1 GCA_030616935.1 Planctomycetaceae bacterium | reverse complement strand
GTGCCGGTCACGCTTCTCATTGGAGCTGTTTTGTGGCAGTTCTGGCCCCCTGGATTACGCAGTCGAATATCACGCTGGCGATTCCCTGTTGTCCTCGTTGTTGCACTGCCTCTCGGTATTTTTCTAGGATCGGTTGTCGCAAAACCTACAGAATCACTTCTTTTTGATGGCGACCTTTTTGCTTGGCTGAATGGCCGAGGTGCAAGCGGTTGGGGAGGTTGGGTCCTTGCTTTATTTCCTCTCTCAGCGATTGTCGCCACTCTTGTAATCAGTCGATTTATTAATCCATGGATTCGGCAGCGAAGCAGGAAATGGGGACATTGGAAGACTGTTCTCACAGCCTTCTCTGTTTTTATCGTCGGCTTTTTTCTTGCTGGCATGATCTCAACGGCTGCTGCAATGTTTCTTGATGCTTTACGATGGGAGACTCGAAGTGGCATCTTTGGCACCTACGTACAACGTAATACCACGATTGTTGCCATTGGCATGAGTTTCGCGATCATACCGCTTATTTTCACAATTGCTGATGATGCTTTATCTAGCGTTCCTGATCACCTTCGGAGTGGTTCACTAGGCACTGGTGCAACCCCGTGGCAAACAACAGTTCGTATCATTTTACCCACCGCGGCAAGCGGACTCTTTTCAGCTGTTATGATTGGTGCAGGAAGAGCCATTGGGGAGACAATGATTGTCTTAATGGCCGCAGGAAATACACCCATTATGGATTGGAATATTTTCAGTGGGTTTCAGACAGTATCTGCAGCAATTGCAACAGAACTGCCGGAGGCAACACAGGGGTCGACCCATTATCGCATCCTGTTTTTAGCAGCAGTACTTTTGTTTGTTCTGACATTTTTTATTAATACAGTAGCCGAGGTCGTACGACAAAGATTCCGAAGGAGAGCACATGAACTCTAGTCGGTTTCGAAGGCACAACATCCGTTCCCCATTTTCCGGGCTCATGGCACATGGTGAACCATGGGTATGGTTGATGTCAGGATCTCTTGCAGTCGCAGTTACGATGATTGTGGGCCTTCTGTTGTTCATAACAGTACGCGGTTCTCTTCATTTTTGGCCACGTCCACTCTACGAAATTACGCTACGCGATGGTGAGACTTGTCTTGGTGAAGTAACGTCTCGTGAGATGGGAGCAAACAACCCTCAGGAAGATGAAACATTTGATGACCGTCGCCTTGTACATATTGCTAACTTTGAATTGACGGGGACGCACTACAGATGGATCAATGAAAGCGATATCGCTACTACGCAACAACCCAGGTTCGCAACCGTAGTTGAACGGCTCGAGGGTGGCCGCTTTCATGGCTTTCCCGTGCGTGTCTTAAAAAATGGCGTTGCAGTAAGCATTGGTCCAGAAACAGCGTGGTTAAAGTACAAAGAAATTGCTCCAGCTATTCGCAAACAATTTCGTGACGCAAATTATTTAGACAAACACGAGCGAGGCAAATTACAACAACGCCTCCGAAGTGCTCGGCTTGCCATGTTCAATGCTCGCCTCAAGCATGGTGCCGAGAAGAACTCTTTCGTCGATGCCGCACGAGAAAAAGAAAAGCAAATTTCTAAAGAAGTTGCCACACTCTCAAGTCATCTTGACAAAAATCTGGCAGCACTACGAAAGGCTAGTCAAGCCTGGAGCTTTGAATTTGAAACTGCAGAAGGTCATTCAGTCATTCTTCCCATAGAAGAGATCGTTCAAGCATGGCAGCCTAATAACATTGGTTTTTTCGGCACGCTCCGTGTTTATGGAGCACGTTGGTGGGAGTTTCTTTCTGATGATCCACGCGAAGCAATAGTGCCGGTGGGGTTTTTCCTGCCATTTGTGGAACAGTCAGTATGACTCTCTTCATGGCACTTCTCGTTGCACCATTTGGAGTTCTTGCGGCACTCTACCTACGTGAATATGCCGCCGACGGCCCCCTCACGGCTACGGTCAGAATTGCAATCAATAACTTGGCTGGTGTTCCAAGCATTGTTTATGGCGCTTTTGGCATCGGTTTTTTCTGTTACGGCGTCGGCGGATGGATTGACGAATTATTTTTTAGTGCAAGTTTGCTTGCCGACAATCAACCAACATATGGCACAGGTGGTCTTTTATGGGCATCACTGACATTGGCTTTACTGACGCTACCTGTCGTCATCATAGCGACTGAAGAAGCCCTGATAGCTGTGCCAAATTCAATGAGAGAAGGATCTTACGCGTGCGGTGCCAGTAAGTGGCAAACTATTTACCGTATCGTCCTGCCAAGAGCATTACCGGGAATAATGACCGGATTGATTTTAGCAATGGCTCGTGCAGCTGGTGAGGTTGCACCGCTCATGCTTGTCGGGGTGAAAAAGGTTGCACTGGATCTTCCTATCGATACATCATTCCCATACATTCATCCCGAGCGAGAATTCATGCACCTTGCCTACCTCGTATACGATGTTGGATTCCAAAGCCCAAACAGTCAGGCAGCAAAGCCCATGGTCTTCACAATTACATTGTTGCTTGTGGCTTTGATTGCTGCGCTCAATATCACTGCAATCTACATACGATCACACCTGAAGCGACGCTATGTTCCTCAACACTTTTAAAAGCTCGGGGTCAATACTTACTTTCAATCGTTCTCTGGTAAAACATGATGATGCCTGCACAAAAAGAAAACGTGTCTTCAGCCATTTCAAGCAACGGAGGATCAGGAATTTCTTCTGACCGCCTTCAAGCCGTTGCCCGGGGAGATAACGTTCCTGCTGAGGTACATGAAAGTGTTTTTGAGGCCACGCCAGTCCTTAAAATCAATGCATTCAATCTCTGGTACGGCACGAAACAGGTCATTCACAACATTTCAATGCCCATTCCCAGAAATCAGGTTACGGCATTAGTCGGACCAAGTGGCTGTGGAAAATCAACGCTTCTGAGAAGTGTCAATCGAATGAATGATCTTCTTCAGAATGTGCAAGTCACCGGTGATATGCAACTGAATGGAGATTCTATTTATGACTCACGTATGGATGTCATCGACCTTCGTAAGAGAATGGGAATGGTTTTTCAGAAACCAAATCCTTTTCCAATGAGTATTTTTGAAAATGTAGTTTATGCGCTGAGGATTGATGGTGAAAAAAATCGCAGTGTACTGGAAGAGGTTTGCGAAATCAGTCTTCGTGGCGCGGCATTATGGGATGAGGTTAAAGACTGCTTGAATGATAGTGCCCTGAAACTTTCCGGAGGCCAACAACAACGCCTTTGTATCGCTCGTGCAGTAGCCGCTGAACCAGAAGTTCTTTTGCTTGACGAACCATGCTCCGCTCTTGACCCCATAGCAACAGGAAAAATTGAAGATCTCATTCAAGAACTACGTGGGCGGTACTCCGTCCTTATGGTGACGCACAATATGCAGCAGGCCAGCCGTGCCAGTGACTACACAGCCTTTATATATCTAGGACGGCTGATTGAGTATGGCCCAACGTCAGACATCTTCACCAATCCTGTCTTACAGGAGACTGAATCCTACGTCACTGGTCGGTTCGGATAATTTACAGAAACATTTAACACTACCTGGCTAGGTTATTCCTTCATGATACGTCACATTGAACACCAGATTGCCCAACTCAAAGATTCAATTCTCCGCTTTGGAACAATTGTTGAAGAATCCATTAGTCGTTCTAATATTGCGCTTTTCAAACAAGATATAGCCCTTGCCCAAAAAGTTATTGCAAATGACGCAGAGATCGATCGTCTTGAGGTCGAATTGGAAGAAGAGTGCCTGAAAGTCCTTGCGTTATATCAACCCGTAGCGGCTGATCTACGATTTGTTGTTGCGGCACTGAAAATCAACAACGACTTGGAAAGAATTGGGGATCTTGCGAGCAACATTGCAAAAACTGTCTCTCAACTCACAACCACTGGCCCGTTCAAGCTACCTGAAGAAATTTCTAGTATGGCCAAGCAGGCCGAAGAGATGGTGAAAAACAGCCTCGATGCTGTAGTGAAGGCCGATCCAGACTTAGCAAGACAGGTACGAGAAGAAGACGATGTAGTTGATGCTGGTCGACAGGCAGTTCGCAAATTAGTCATACAGCAAATTCAGAAAAATCCAGAAAAAGTGGAAAGCCTGCTTCAAATTAATTCTGTATCGAAACACCTTGAGCGGATAGCCGATATGGCAACGAATATTGCAGAGGATGTTATTTATATGGTTGAAGGAGAAATTGTTCGTCACCGACGCAGAGATGTCATGAAGTCCACATAACACGTATTTTTTCTCTATCGTGCAGTGTGGTATTCAATCCTCTTTTGATGTCCTCACCAACAGCGAAACAATTCTATTCACAAGTGGAGACACAATCATAATTGTCGGCCAGGCAATAATCCATGAAATCCCCCACGCCTTGAACCAATCTATAACAACTCCGGGCCTGATGCCGACATGAAGCAGAGTTATCACCAGTGACATGAGACCAGACATCAGAACAGACATCACAAAAGAAAACACAAGCCCATAAAACTTTTTTGGAAACATACGCCTGCCTGAAGACTTAATTTGGGTGACTCAATAAAGCCTAGTTGGAATTTTCTCAAAATGACAAGGTGACGTTTAACAACCACTACGTCCCACAAAACGTACAGTACGGCTGGCTTCCGGGTAACGCCCCTTTTTGAT